>NZ_JAGPXV010000134.1:0-11070 GCF_018070405.1 Micromonospora sp. D75 | reverse complement strand
GACATGCTCGGGCCGCGGTTCGCCGCCGAGCCCGCCCGGATGTTCGCCTGGGACCGGTTCCACCCCTCCGCAGAGGGGTACGCGATAGCCGCGGCGGCGTTGCTGCCCACCGTGCTGTCCGCGCTGGGCGCGGTCCCGGAACGCAGGCCTGTCCTGCCCGGCGTGGAAGGCGTACGGTCGCTCCCGGAGGCGGCTCACGAGGCGGCCCGGCACGCCGGCACGGAGGTCAGCGGCGCCCAGCTCCGGGGCCGCGACCGCGGGCCCGGCGGACGCTGGGCGCAGCTTCGCCGACGGGCCTTCTTCGGCGTCGGCGCGCTGCCCCCGACCGGCAGCGCCGCCGACTCGGCCACCCTGGAGGAAACGGCATGAGCGAGCGAAGCGGAGTGCTGTCATGAGCGAGCGCAGCGAGCGAATCGGCCAGCTCAGCGCAAACGTGCCTCATGACGGCACGGAGCGAAGCGGAGTGCTGTCATGAGCGAGCGGAACGAGGTGGCCCGGTGGGGCCGGGCGGCGGCCCTGTCGCTGCTGGCCGGCACGGTGGGCGGCGCGGCGGTCCTCGCCGGGCAGGCCATCGCCGCCCGCAGCCGGGAGTACGCCCAGCCCGAGCTGGGTCTGGTGTTGCGCGCGACGGTCGGCCGGGCGGACGCGCCGCCGCTGCGGCTGGTGCTGCTCGGTGACTCGTCGGCGCTCGGTGTCGGCGTCGACCGCTTCGAGGAGACGATCGGCGGTCAGCTCGCGAACCTGCTCGCCGAGGGGCCGCACGGCCGCCGGGTGCATCTGTCCAGCGTCGGGGTCTCCGGCTCCCGCGCCACCGACCTGGCCACCCAGGTGGCCCGGGCGCTGCTCGGCGAGCGGCCCGACGTGGCGGTGGTGCTGATCGGGGCGAATGACGCGACGGCGCTGAGCCGCCCGGGTGACGCGGCCGCCTATCTCGGCTCGGCGGTGCGCCGGCTGCGGGAGGCGCACGTCGAGGTGGTGGTGGGCACCTGCCCCGACCTCGGCGCGGTACGCGCGGTCGCCGCTCCGCTGCGTCAGGTGCTCGGCTGGTCCGGCCGGCGGATGGCACGGGCCCAGACGGCGGCCGTGCTGGACGCCGGTGGCACGGTTGTCGACCTGGGCACCGAGACGGGCCCGGTGTTCCGCGCGGATGCCGGCACGCTCTGCCGCGACGGCTTCCACCCGTCCGCCGACGGCTACCGGGTCTGGGCGCACGCCCTGCTGCCGGCGGTCGAGGCGGCGGCGACTGTCGCGTTCCGGCACCACCGCCGACCGCCCACGGGGTGACATTTCCCGCCCGCCGCACACCTTCCCGCGCATGTTACCGGCGCGTTAACGTTGGCTCATGCCGATTGAGTCGCCCCGCGACGCCGTCATCGTCGCCACCGCCCGGTCCCCCATCGGCCGCGCGTTCAAGGGTTCCCTCCGCGAGGTCCGCCCGGACGACCTCGCCGCCACCATCGTCCAGGCCGCCCTCGACAAGGTTCCGGCGCTCGATCCCACCACCATCGACGATCTCTACCTCGGGTGCGGCCTGCCCGGCGGCGAGCAGGGCTTCAACATGGCCCGGGTGGTCGCCACGCTGATGGGTCTGGACGGCCTGCCGGGCGCCACGCTGACCCGCTACTGCGCGTCCTCGCTCCAGACCACGCGGATGGCGATGCACGCGATCCGGGCCGGTGAGGGCGACGTGTTCATCTCCGCCGGTGTGGAGATGGTCTCCCGGTACGCCCGGGGCAACTCGGACACGCTGCCGCCGGAGGCGCAGGCGCTGGTCGGCGGCGGCTGGGAGAACCCCCGCTTCGCCGAGGCCCGGGAGCGTTCCGCGGCCCGTGCCCAGGGCGGCGCCGAGGTGTGGGCCGACCCGCGCGAGGCCGGGCAGCTCCCCGACATCTACCTCGCCATGGGGCAGACCGCGGAGAACCTGGCCCAGGTGTACGACGTGACCCGCGAGGACATGGACGCGTTCGGCGTCCGCAGCCAGAACCTCGCGGAGAAGGCGATCGCGGACGGCTTCTGGGCCCGCGAGATCACCCCGGTCACCACGCCGGACGGCACGGTGGTCAGCAGCGACGACGGCCCGCGTGCCGGGGTGACCCTGGAGGCCGTGGCCGGTCTGAAGCCGGTGTTCCGCCCGGACGGCCGGATCACCGCCGGCAACTGCTGCCCGCTCAACGACGGCGCCGCCGCAGTAGTGATCATGAGCGCCGAGCGGGCGTCCGAGCTGGGTCTCACCCCGCTGGCCCGGATCGTCTCCACCGGCGTCAGCGCGCTCTCTCCCGAGATCATGGGCCTGGGCCCGGTCGAGGCGTCGAAGCAGGCGCTGAAGCGGGCCGGCATGACCATCGACGACGTCGACCTGGTCGAGATCAACGAGGCGTTCGCCGCGCAGGTGATCCCCTCGTACCGGCAGCTCGGCATCCCGGAGGAGAAGCTGAACGTCGCCGGTGGCGCGATCGCCGTCGGCCACCCGTTCGGCATGACCGGCGCCCGGATCACCGGCACGCTGCTCAACGCGCTGGAGTGGCACGACAAGACCATCGGTCTGGAGACGATGTGCGTCGGCGGCGGCCAGGGCATGGCGATGGTGCTGGAGCGACTGAGCTGAGACCGGTTCGCCGGCGCGCGGGCCGGGTACGGGAGGCCGTATGGCGACCGTCGTGGAACGTGAGCGCAAGTACTCCGGCGACGAGGGTTTCCAGCTGCCCGACCTGACCGGGTGCGGTGGCGTCGTGGCCATGTCCGACGCCACCGTCTCGGATCTGGACGCCGTCTACTGGGACACCGATGACCTGTTCCTGCTGCGCAGCGGGCACGCGCTGCGCCGGCGTACCGGGGGGCACGACGCGGGCTGGCATCTCAAGGTGGGCGCGGTCGGCGGCGCGCGGGTCGAGCACCAGTTCCCGGCCGGGGCGTCCGACGACGGCCCGCCGGCCGAGATGGTCGCGCTGATCCGGGGCGCGTCGCGGGGCCGTACCGTCGCTCCGGCCGCCCGGGTGGTCAACCGCCGCCGGGAACGGCGGCTGCTGGACGCGGACGGCCGGGTGCTGGCCGAGGTGGCCGAGGACGACGTCCGGTCCGAGGATCTGGTGGACAGCGCCGCGCGGACCTGGCACGAGATCGAGATCGAGCTGGTCGACGGCGACGAGGCGCTGCTCGACGCGCTGGGCGAGCGGCTGCGCGCAGCAGGTGCCCGGGAGGTGGCGGTCAGCAAGTCGCACCGGGCCGTCGCGGGCCGGATCGAGCGCTTCGACGACCGGGAACCGGACGGCCCGGCGGGGCCGGTCCTCACGTACGCCAGGGCGCAGCGGGACGCGATCGTCGGCAACCACGCGGCCGCGTACCAGGGTGACGAGGACGCGGTCCACGACATGCGCGTCGCGGCCCGCCGGTTGCGGGCGACGCTGCGTACGTTCCGGGGGTTGTGGGAACGCCGGGAGAGCGAGGCGGTCCGGGCCGAGCTGCGCTGGCTCGGCGGCGAGCTGGGCCGGGTCCGCGACACCCAGGTGATGGCGGCCCGGCTCACCGAGGCGGTGCACGAGCTGCCGGACGAGCTGGTGCTCGGCCCGGTGGCCGCGCGGATCGGCGAGCGGTTCGCGGCCGACCTGGCCGGGACGACGGTGGCGCTGCGGTCCGCGTTGGACTCCGACCGCTATGCCGAGCTGCTGGCCCGCCTGGATCGGCTGGTCGACGACGCACCTGCCGACGTGGGCCGGCGCTGGGTGGACCGGCGGATCCGCAAGGCGGTACGCCGTGCTGACGAACGGCTGGACCGGGCGCTCACGCTCGAAGGGACGGCCGGGGACGCGGCGCTGCACGAGGCGCGTAAGAAGCACAAGGCGGCCCGGTACGCGGTGGAGGTGCGGGAGCCGAGCGCCGGCAAACCGGCCGCCCGCCTGGTGAAGCGGTTCAAGGCGCTCCAGGATCTGCTCGGCGCCCACCAGGATTCGGTGGTGACCCGGGAGACGCTGCGGCGGCAGGCGCTCCAGGCGTACGCCGACGGCGAGAACACGTTCACCTACGGCCTGCTGCACGCCCGCCAGGCCGAGGCCGCCGGCCACGACCGCCCCGCCGTCCTGCGGGCACGCGACCGGGCCCGACGCCGCAAGGCACGCCGCTGGCTCAACCCCTGACCGCTCCCGCCACCCGGTCGATCATGAAGTTAGCGGGGATCCGCGTCCGTTTTGTCGCCGCCAACTTCATGATCAACGCGACGAAAGGGCAGGGGGCGGGTCAGAGGGCGGCGCGGGTTCGGGTTATCGCCTCGGCGGCCTCGGCCAGGACGGGGGCGGGGGGATCGGCCAGCGTCAGGTCGGCGGTTACCACGCGGAGCTGGTCTGGGAGCGCCTGGTCGCTGGGGAGCCGGGGCACCTCGCGGCGCGGCTCACCCGCCGCGTCGGCGGCCAGGTTGGCGATCTCCTGGACCAGCTTGTGCACCAGGTCGGCCCGGGACACGTTGCCGCCCTCGGCCTTGGCCGACCAGCGCGGCTGCTGCCAGTGCCCCACCTGTCGGACCAGCAGGGTCACCGCCCGGTCCAGTTCCGCTGCGCTCATCGCCGCGAGTCTACGGCGACGCCAGGCCGCAGCGTGCTCAGCCGGCGTCAGCGGCGTACGTAGCTGAGCAGGCGCAGGATCTGCCAGTACAGGAAGATCAACCCGACCAGCAGCCCGAACGCGCAGTACCAGGCGTAGCGGCGGGGCAGCCGGTTCGCCGCCGACCGCTCGACCAGGTCGAAGTCGAGGATGAAGCTGAGCGCGCCGGCGATGATCGCCACCACCGAGAACACGTACGGCAGCCAGCCCACCCGGTCGCTGAGGCTGTAGACCGCCACGCCCTGCCGCCCGGTGAACAGGTACGCGAACAGGTTCACCAGGCCGATCGCCACGATCCCGACGAGCGTGCCGATGACCAGGCGGGCCAGGCGCGGGGTGGCGCGTACCAGCCGGGCCCGGTAGAGCACGGCCATGCCGAGGAAGACGCCGAACGTGCCGACCACCGCCTGCGCCACGATGCCCGGGTAGACCAGTTCGAAGGCACGGCTGGCCACCCCGAGCAGCAGCCCCTGCAACACGGCGTACCCGACGATGACCGGCGGACTGGTGATCTGCTTCAGCGAGATGACGAGCACCAGGGCGAGGCTGGCCAGCGCGCTTCCGGCCAGCGCGGCGGAGATCCACGCGGCCTGCGGCACCAGCGCCCAGGACAGCGCCGCCGTGACGCCGGTGACCAGCAGCAGGCCCACGGTCCGGCTCACCACGTCGGCCACCGTCATCGCGTCGGCGGTTCCGACCCCGAGCACCTGCCGCTCGGCGCGGCCGACGTCGTCCAGCCGGTCCAGCACCGGATTGGCACTGCGCACCGTGACCACCTCCCGCCGACGTACCCGAGTCCCACTCTGCCCCGGGCGGCCCGGAAGAGGCGGGAAAACGGCGACGCCCGCCGCCGCGGATGCGGCAGGCGGGCGTCGGCGGAAAGCGAGACGTCAGTCGTCGCCCTGGAAGTAGCTGAGCAGCCGCAGGATCTCGATGTAGAGCCAGACCAGGCCGACCACGATGCCGAAGGCGGCCGTCCACGAGTAGCGCTGCGGGAGTCCTATCCGGACCCCCTCCTCGATGTCGGCGAAGTTGAGCACGAAGCTCAGCGACGCCACCACGATGCAGACCAGGCTGAAGCCGATGGCCAGCGGGCTGCCGTCGCGCAGGTGCGTGTTCACGCCGAACAGCGCCAGCACCAGGTTGACCATCATCACGCCGAACAGGCCGGCCATGATCGCCACCATGATCCGGGCGAACTTCGGGGTGGCCCGGATGATCCGCGCCTTGTAGATCATCGCCATCAGGAAGAACACGCCGAACGTGCCCGCGACCGCCTGGAGCACGATGCCGTCGTAGAGCGACTCGAACGCCTTGCTGACCATGCCGACGAAGACGCCCTCGATGATCGAGTACGCCACCACGAGCGCCGGGTTGGCCATCCGGGAGAACGAGATGATCAGACCCAGCACCAGGCCAACCACCGCGGCGCCGATCCACGCCACGCCGACGAGCGAGTCCGGCACGAGCACCCAGGCCGCAGCGGCCGAGGCGCCGAGGATGGCGAGCATGAGGACCGTCTTGACGACCACGTCGTCGAGCGTCATCGGGGTCACGGTGGGCGGTGCCACCGGCTGGCCGTAGCCGCCCGGGTAGGGCTGGGCGTAGGGCTGCTGCGGGTACTGCTGCTGGGGGTATCCGGGCTGACCGTAAGGCCCGGGCTGGGCGTACCCGGCCGCCCGCTCACGCTCTGCCGCCTGGCCGAGCCGGGCGAGCACCGGGTTCGAGGTCTTCACTTCTCAGGCCTCCCTCAGGGGGTCGATCGCACGTAGACGTGCTACTCCAGGGTAGACGTGGCCGCAATCGCGCGTGCGACGGCTAGCTGTGGGAAACCTGAGAGTTCGTGTGCCCGGGGCGGGGGTCGAACCCGCACGCCTTGCGGCAGCCGCTTTTAAGGCGGCCGTGTCTGCCGTTCCACCACCCGGGCGGGTGACACCGGCGCGCCGACACGCGCGGTGCAGATCTCACCGTAGCGGCTCGGCCGCGACCCGGCGTACCCCGACGGCTGCGGCCGTTATGGTCGAGGCCGTGACCAGCGCCGCCCGCACGGCCTCCGGGCCCGACCAGGTCCGGGCGGCCCGCCCGGCGACGGTCACGCGGCGGATGACGGCCGCCGTCCGGCGGCGCCGCGCCGACCTGCTCGTGGGGCTGGCGTTCGCCGCGTTCGCCGCCTGGCTCACCCACGGCCTCTGGCCGGCGCCGGGCACGCGGGTACTCGCGCTCAACCCGGCCGACCAGACGCTGTACGAGTGGTTCCTGGCGCTCGACGCGCGTGCCCTGCGCGGCGAGCTGAGCCTGGTCAGCGACCGCCTGAACGCGCCGGACGGGGTCAACCTGATGGCGAACACCTCGGTCGTCGCGCTCGGCGTGCTGCTCGCCCCGGTCACGCTGGCGTTCGGCGCGCCGGTCACGTTCGCGCTGCTGGTCGCGCTCAACCTGGCCGGTACCGCGCTGGCCTGGTACCTGCTGTTCACCCGCGTCCTACGGGCCCGCCCGCTCGCGGCCGGGCTGGGCGCGTCACTGTGCGGCTTCGGGCCGGGCATGGTCTCGCAGAGCAACGGCCACCTGCACATGACCGCGCAGTGGCTGGTCCCGGCGCTGGTCTGGCTGGTCGTCCGGCTGCTGCGCGCCGCCGACCCGGCCGGGCGCCCGGGCGGCCCGGACCGCCGCCGGATGGTCTCGTCGGCGGCCGGGCTCGCCGCTGTCGTCACCGTGCAGGTGTTCGTCGGCGAGGAGGTGCTCTTCCTCACCGCGCTCACGCTGGCGGTGATGACGCTCGCGTACGGGCTGGCCGACCGGGAACTGCTGCGCCGGGCCGGTCCCGGCTTCGCCCGCGGGCTGCTGGGCGCGGCCGGGCTGGCGCTGCTCGTGCTGGCGTACCCGCTCTGGGTGCAGTTCGCCGGTCCGCAGGGCGTCGCCGACGGGATGTTCCCGCCCGCCTACTTCTCCGCCGACCTGGCCGGCTGGACCCGCCTCTCCGCGCTGACCGTGTTCGGCAGCCCGGAGGCGGTCCGGCTGACCACCGGTCCGGCCGAGTTCACCACGTTCCTCGGCTGGCCGCTGCTGCTGGTCGCGGTCGGCTGCGCGGCCTGGCTGGGCCGGCGGCCGCTGGTGGTGGCGCTGGTGGCAGGCGCGCTGGTGACGGCCGCGCTCGCGCTCGGCCCCGAGGTCGTGGTCGGCGGCGAACGGACCGGGCTTCCCGGCCCGTACCGGCTGCTGGCCGGGCTGCCGGTGGTGGACGGCGCGCTGCCGATGCGCTTCGCGCTGGCGGTGCTGCCGCTGGTCGGTACCGTGCTCACGCTCGCCGTGCACCGGGCGCTCGGCGAGTCCGGCCGGGCCCGCCGGGGTGTCCCGATCGCGGTCGGCGCGGCGGTGCTCAGCGTCCTGCCGACGCCGCTGCCCACGATGGACCGGCCGCCGCTGCCCGAGTTCGTCACCGGCGGCCACTGGCGGCAGTGCGTACGCCCCGGCGGGGTGCTGGTGCCGGTGCCCACCGCCACTCCGCAGACCCCCTGGCCGATGCGCTGGGCCACCGCCACCGGCGTCGGCTTCGCCATGCCGGAGGGCTTCTTCATCGGCCCGTACGGGCGGGGCGGCTCGGCCACCATGGGCACCTGGCAACGCCCCACCTCGGCCCTGCTCGCCGACGTGGCCCGCCGGGGCGTGGCGCCGGCGGTCGGTGACCGGCAGCGCCGCCAGGCCGCCCGGGACGTCGAGTTCTGGCGCGCGTCCTGCGTCGCGGTGACCGACGACGCGCCGCACGCGGAGATGCTGCGCCGCACCCTGGAGCAGTTGTTCGGGCGGCCGGGTACGCGGCTCGCCGACGCCTGGACCTGGCGGTTCTGAGCCACGAAAACGGCGCGGGGACCTTCCGTTCGGAAAGTCCCCGCGCTGGATCCGTCAGACGCGCGCGGCGACCGGCGGGGCGGACGCCTCGGCGAACTCCTCACGCGGGTCGTGCAGCTGACCCAGCGCCACCACCTCACGCTTGAGGAAGAACGCCAGCGTCCAGTCGACCACCACGCGCACCTTGCGGTTGAACGAGGGGATCCGCGACATGTGGTACGTCCGGTGCATGAACCAGGCCGGCCAGCCGGTCATCTTGATGCCGTAGACCTGCGCCACGCCCTTGTGCAGGCCGAGGCTGGCCACGCTGCCGGCGTGCTTGTGCTTGTAGTCGACCGGCTCGCGCCCGCGGATCACGTTGGCGATGTTGTCGGCCATCCGCGCCGCCTGCCGCACCGCGTGCTGGGCGCTCGGCGAGCAGAAGTTGCCCGGCTCCTTGGTCAGGTCCGGCACGGCGGCGCAGTCGCCGGCGCTCCACGCGCCCTCGACCACCCGGTCGCCGTCCACGATCTGCAGCGTCGGCCGGCAAGTGACCCGGCGGCGCTCGTCGCGCGGGAAGTCCGTGGCGTCGAGCATCGGCGACGGCTTCACACCGGCGGTCCAGACGATGGTGTCGGACGGGAAGCTGTCGCCGTCGGAGAGCTTCACCACACCGTCGACGCAGGACTCCAGCCGCGTGTCCAGGCGGATGTCCATGTCCCGCTTCATCAGCTGCTGCACCGTGTAGGCGCCCATGTCCCGGTCGACCTCGGGCAGCACCCGCTGGGTCGCCTCGACCAGCACCCAGCGCATCTCCTCCGGCTTCAGCTCCGGGTAGTAGCGCAGCGCGTCGCGGGCCATGTCCTCCATCTCGGCGAGCGCCTCGATGCCGGCGTAGCCGCCACCGACGAAGGTGAACGTCAGCGCGCGGCTGCGTACCGCCGGGTCGGTGGTGGAAGCCGCCACGTCGAGCCGGTCCAGCACGTGGTTGCGCAGGTAGATGGCCTCACCGATGGTCTTGAACCCGATGCCGTGCTCGTGCAGGCCGGGAATCGGCAGGGTGCGGGAGACCGAGCCGGGCGCGACCACCACGTGGTCGTACTGGATCTCCCGGGCCGGGCCGCTGATCGGCTGCACCACTGCGGTCATGCGGTCGTGGTCGATCCGGGTGACGGTGCCCGCCACCACGGTGCACTTGCGCAACTCCCGCCGCAGCGGCACGACGGCGTGCCGCGGGGAGATGTTGCCCGCCGATGCCTCCGGGAGGAACGGCTGGTACGTCATGTGCGGCTGCGGGTCGACGACGATGACCTCGGCCTCACGCCTGCTCAGCTTCTTGGACAGGCGCAGAGCGGCGTACAGGCCCACGTGACCGGCACCCACGACAAGGATCCGCTTCGGGTTCACGTCATCTATCTTTCCCCGGCGGCCCCCGGTAATCCCGCGCGAGACCCCCTTCTGTGACGGAGCACAACCCATGTGACCTGCGCAACGTCACCGGGACGCTGCGTCACTTGCGACGCAGCAACCAGCCCAGCAGCGCGCTCAGCCCCACCGCCACCAGCAGCCCCACCACCGTCGCCGCCTGCGAGCCGTCCGTCCCGCCGACGCCACCCAGCCACGCCAGCACCACGCCGAGCACAGCGCTGGCAAGCACCACCCCGCCCGCCCGGCTCAACCACCGGAACACCACGTCCGGGTCGATCAGCCCGTCGTAGGGCAGCAGCGCGGCGAGCGCGCAGAGCGAGTGCGCCAGATAGAGCAGCGTCGCCACGGCGAGCAGCCGCCACAGCGCCGGCGGCCGGTCGAAGCCGAGCGTGGCCAGCAGCCAACCGCCGACCGTCACCAGCGCGGTGAACGTCGGCCAGATCCGGCGCGGACCGAACGCCGGCAGCACCGCGGCCACCGCCAGGGCCAGCAGCGAGCGCGCGGTGAGGGCCTGCACCGGGTACGCGAGCAGGAAACCGGCCAGCACGGTGAGGAAGATGCCGCCGCGTACCAGCAGCGGCAGCGGGCTGACCCGGGCGGCCGCGTACCGCAGCGCCCGCACCCGCTCGACCAGGGCGTCCGTCACTGAGCCGGCCTTTCGTTCGCGACTGCGGGACTCCGCTTCGCTGCGTTCCTCGCGCTCACCGCAACCCTGCCTTCGGGGCGGTCGCCAGCCGGGCCACGTCGCGGAGCACCTCGTCCAGGCTGCCCGCGCCGGCCCAGCGCACCACCGGCACGCCGTGCTCGCGGAGCTGGCCGATCATCGTGTCCCGGTCCAGCCGCCACAGCCGGTACGCCACCTCGGCCCAGCCCCGCTCCTTCGGCACCGGCAGTTCGGCCGGCAGCGTGTCCACCGCCACCACGAACCGGCCGCCGCGGGCCAGCCGGGCCAGCATCTGCGCGGACCGCTCGTCGAGCAGCGGGGTGAGCACCACCACGAGCGCGTCCGAGGAGAGCAGTTGCGGGCCGAAGACCTGGTCGTACGGCTCGTGCGGGGACGACTCGGCGTGCACGTCGAGCAGCCACTCCAGCACGGTCAGGTACTGCCGCCGCCCGGTGGCCGGACGCAGCCGGCGGGCGGCCGGGCCGTACTCCAGCATCGACACCCGGTCGCCGCGGTGCAGGTAGTGCTCGGCGATAGCGGCGGCGGCCCGAACCGTGGTATCC
>NZ_JAGPXV010000133.1:0-11080 GCF_018070405.1 Micromonospora sp. D75 | reverse complement strand
TGGTCGGCAGCGCGTAGAAGCACGCGATGACCGCGACCAGCAGCACCCAGCGGACCCAGCGCGGCGCGTGGTGCCAGCGCTCCGAGATCGCGTGCCGGCCCTGCCGCAGCTTGTCCGCCGCCGTCTCCCGCCGCTCCGGCGGGTCGATGGTGGTCGTCATGCGCGTGCCCTCCCCAGTGATTCGCCGAGCAGACCGGTCGGCCGGAACATCAGCAGCACGACCAGCACCGCGAACGCGGCGAAGTCCTTCCACTGACTGCCGAACAGGCCCGCGGCGTAGTTCTCCACGACGCCGAGCAGCAACCCGCCGACGAGCGCGCCGCGCAGGTTGCCGATACCGCCGAGCACCGCCGCGGTGAACGCCTTGAGGCCCAGCAGGAAGCCGACGCTGTAGGTGAGCGTCTGGATCCGCACGTCGTAGAGCAGGCCCGCGACGCCGGCCATGGTGCCACCGGCGATGAAGACCATCAGGATGATGCGGTCCTTGTTGACGCCCATCAGCGCCGCCGTGTTGGCGTCCTGGGCCACCGCCCGGATGCCGCGGCCGGTACGGCTGCGGTTGATGAACTGGTCCAGCGCGAACATCATCACCAGCGCGGAACCGATCGTGAGCAGCTGCACCGCGTCGATCGGCACCCCGGCGATGTGGAACAGCGGCTCCGAGCTGACCAGGATCGGCGCGCCCTCCGGCCGACGCCGGGTGTAGACGCCGAACGCCTCGGAGATGGCGATCGAGGCGCCGATGGCGGTGATGAGGAACGCCAGCGGCGGCGCGTTGCGCTTGCGCAGCGGCCGGTACGCCACCCGTTCGATCACCGTCGCGGTGCCCGCCGAGGCGATGGCCGCCACGATCATCGCCACCAGCAGGTAGAACAGGATCGAGCCGAGGCCGCTGACCTGCGAGTTCTGGTCGAGTCCGAATCCGTTCCAGGTCCAGATCGCGGCGAACGCGCCGGCGATGAAGACCTCGGAGTGGGCGAAGTTGATGAGCCTGAGCACGCCGTACACAAGCGTGTAGCCGAGCGCGACCAGGGCGTAGATGGCGCCCTGCGTCAAGCCGGTCGTGGTGAGTTCCCCGAAGTTGGAGAACAATCCGTCGAAGTCCAAGGGAGGGACGCTCCGTCGCTCAAGAGAAAAAGAGGGTGCGGCCGGGAGCCAGCTCCCGGCCGCACCCGCGATCACTACTCAATCGCCAGTCCAGCGATCGAACGATCAGGACTTGGGGATCTCCTGGTCCGGGACGACCTTGCCGCCCTGCACCTTGAACGCCCAGACCTTGACCTGCGCCGGGTCGAGCTCGCCGCCCTCGACGAACTTGTAGCTGGCGGCAACGCCCTCGCCGCTGTAGCCCTTCACGAACTCCAGCAGGTCGGCGCGGCTGCTCTTGCCGGCCTTGATGCCCGCCAGCAGGATGTTCGCCGCGTCGTAGGCGGTGTCGCTGTAGGTGCCCGGGTCGGTGCCGTTGAGCGCCTTGAAGTCGGCGGCGAAGGTGCCGCGCGCCTCGGTGGACGGAGCGCAGGGGCAGGTGAGGATGGTGCCCTCGGCGGCAGCCGCACCGGCGGAGGTGATGTACGCGCCGTCGTTCACGCCGTCACCGGCAACCAGCGGAGCGGTGACGCCGGCAGCGGTGAGCTGCTTACGGATCAGACCGGCCTCCTGGTAGTAGCCGCCGTAGAAGACCGCCTTCACGTTGGCGGCCTTGACCTTGGTGACCACACCGGAGAACTCGACCTGCTTGCCCTCGCCCTGGACCTTGTCGCTGCCCACGACCGCCGGGCCGAGGACCTTCTTGACCTCGTCGGCCAGGCCGGCGCCGTACGCGGACTGGTCGTCGATGACGTAGACCCGGTCGGCCTTCATCACGTTCTTGATGTAGTTACCGGCGGCGGGGCCCTGGCTCAGGTCGTTGCCGACCGCCCGGAAGAACGTCTTCCAGCCCTGCTCGGCGAGGCTGGGACGGGTCGCGGAGGGGGTGATGGTGACCAGACCGGCCTCGTTGAACAGCGGGCCGGCGGCCTCGGACTCGCCCGAGTAGGCCGGACCCACGACACCCAGGATCTTGGTGTCGTCGATCGCCTTCTGGGCCAGCTGCGGCGCCTGGTCCGGGCTGCCCTGCGAGTCGAGCTCGGCGAGCTCCACCTTGCAGTCCGGGTTCTCCTTGTTGTACTTGTCGACGGCCAGCTTGACGCCGTTCTTCTCGTTGATGCCCAGCGCGGCCGAGCTACCGGTCAGCGCGCCGAAGAAAGCGATCTTGCTCCCGCAGGCGCTGCCCCCGGAACCCTCATCGTCGCTGCCGCTGGAACAAGCGGTGCCACCGGCGACGAGCGCCAGCATGGCGACCCCGCCGATCACGCGTGCGAGCTTCTGCCTCAAGGCCCGAACCCTCCTCCGTCCATGATCCGAACCACCCGCCGCTGATTGGCCCTTGCGGGGTGGACGAACCAAGACCGTCGTCGCCGGTCTGGGCCGGGACGTTATCCCACCGGAAGCGGTGGCGTAAGACCTGGAAAGCGGGGTTGACCGAACCGTTACACGCGGTGGCGGATTCAAGCCGATCGCCGTAAGAACCGTAGGCGGGGAAAGGCTTTCACCAACTATTCCTCGGTAACGGGCTCATCGGCGATCACCCGCTACCGATCGATGGCCGGCAACGCCCCCCACCAGGCACGGGACGTTTTCCCGTCGTCGGCGACCACGAACAGCCCGTCGTCGCCGACGGCCACCGCCAGCGCCGCGTCGCCACCGTCCGGCACCGGCACCGGAGTGATCACCGGAAGCCACGCCGCGCCGCCGTCACGCGACATCCAGAGCCGTCGCTGAGCCCCGTCACCGGTCACCGCGACGAGCCGCCGACCCGCCGCCGCGAGCGCGTCCACCGACGACACCCCGGGACCCGCCGTACCGAGCCCGCCGACCCGCCGCCACCCCTGCGCCGCACCCGCCGAACCGGCCGACGGCGAGCCGCAGTCGTCGCACCCGCGCCACACCGCGAACCGGTCACCCACTGGCCCGAGGACCACCGGCCCGCCGTCGGCCGGCACCACCCGCTCCGCCGCCCCGGCGGCGCCCGCCGGCACCGGCAACGCCGCGCGCCGCCACACCCGGCCGTCGGCCGAGGACCACGCGAGCGGCACCCGGGCCGTACCGCCGGGCGGCAGCAACGACCCCACCACCAGCCAACCCGAGCCCACCGCCGCCACGTCGTACGCGGCCGTCCGGCCCCGGCCGTCACCGGCCAGCTCCGCCACGCCCTCACGCAGGACGAAACCCTCCGCGTCCGGCGAGGCCCACACCGACGCGCCGTCCGCGCGCGACCCGGCGACCAACCACCCACCCGGCCCCGCCGCCAGCCGCGACGCGCTCACCGCGCGCGGGCCACCGAACAACTCGAACGCCGCCGGCACCTCCCGCACCGGCCCACCCGGACGCCAGACCCACGTCCCGGTACGCGGATTGCCGTGCACACCACCGGTCTTCGCACCCAGCGCCGCCATCCCGTCGTCGCGGCACGCGACCGCGTAGAGCACGTGCTGACGGCCGTAGAACGTCTGCGCGCGCACCGGAATCAGCGACCAGGTCACGCCGTCCGATGAGGACCACACCGCCGGCCGGGTCTCCCCCGCCGCGTCGACCAGCCCACCCACCACGTACCAGCGGCCGGCACAGCGCGCCGCGTCCCGGGGCACCGGGCGGCCTGCGGCACCGTCGGGAAGGGCCAGCTCCACGGCCCGCCACTCCGGGCGCACCGGCGCCGGCACGGGCAGCGGCCGCGGGGTGGCGTGACAGGCCGCCACGAGCGACGCGGCAGCGGTCACGGCGGCGAGCGCCGGCCGGACGCGCACGGAAGGCATGGACCCGATCCTATCGATCGGGCACCTTCCGGCAGGTCAGGAAGCCGGCTGCTCCACCTCGCCGCCGGCGGTCTCGGCGAGGATCCGCTCGGCGACCTCCTTCATGGTCATCCGGTGGTCCATCGCGGTGCGCTGGATCCACTTGAAGGCCTGCGGCTCGGTCATGCCGTACGTGGTCATCAGCGCGCCCTTGGCGCGCTCCACGGTCTTGCGGATCTCCAGCCGGTCGGTGAGGCCGGCGACCTCCGACTCCAGCGCGGCGATCTCCGAGTAGCGGGACAGCGCGATCTCGACCGCCGGCACCAGGTCGCTCTTCTGGAACGGCTTGACCAGGTACGCCATCGCGCCGGCCGCCCGCGCCCGCTCCACCAGGTCACGCTGGCTGAACGCGGTCAGGATGATCACCGGGGCGATGCGCGCGCCGGCGATCCGCTCGGCGGCGGCCAGCCCGTCCATGATCGGCATCTTGATGTCGAGGATGACCAGGTCGGGCTTGAGCTGCTCGGCGAGCTTGACGGCGGTCTCGCCGTCGCCGGCCTCGCCGACCACCTCGTAGCCCTCTTCGACGAGCATCTCGGCCAGGTCCAGCCGGATGAGCGCCTCGTCCTCGGCGATCAGAACGCGCTTGCGCTCGGCGTCCGCCTGCATCTCGCCCACGAGCCACTCCCACCGGTTCGAGCCCGACACCCGCCCTGCCGGGTGTCGCCGCCCCTAGCGTAGTAGGTAACCTATGGCACGACGCGAGAGCGTCGCGCGAGCCTGTCCCCGTATTCCAACCGGTAGAGAAACGGAGCTCAAACCTCCGACAGTGTGGGTTCGAATCCCACCGGGGACACCGAAACCGTCGTACGCGCGTTCGAAGATGTCCGCGTGCATCCACCCGAGATACGCGCGCGAGCACGTCAGGCCTTCCTGTCCGGGGCCACCGTCGCGGAGGCGGCCCGCGCAGTGGGCCTCAACTACCGAACCGTCTGGCACTGGTGCAGGGATCGGCCGGAGTCGAAGCAGCACGGCACCGCGCTGCGGTGTTTCCGCTGCCGCGAGGGTGTCCGCGTTCCGACAGATCCGGCGGCCTATGCCTATCTCCTCGGGCTCTACCTGGGCGACGGGCATCTCGTGACCAGGGCGCGGGTGCCGGTGCTCCGGATCTCCTGCAGTGACAGTTGGCCCGGGCTGATCGAGGCTTGCGACGACGCCATGCGGCGGGTCCTGGCGGCGAAGGTCCAGCGCGTCCAACATCCGGGCTGCGTCAGCGTGCAGAGCTACGGCAAGCACTGGCCGTGCCTGTTCCCACAGCACGGACCCGGCAAGAAGCACCAACGCCCGATCGTCCTGGCGGACTGGCAGCGCCCCATCGTCGAGGCTCAGGCGGGCGACTTCCTGCGCGGCCTCTTCCACTCCGACGGGTGCCGCTTCGCCAACCGCGTCGTCGTCCGGAAAAAGGAGTACGTCTATCCCCGTTACATGTTCCACAACGAGTCGGCCGACATCATGGGCCTGTGCCAGCAGGCCCTCGACCGGCTCGGCATCGCCTGGCGGATGAACCGCCCCAACTCCCTGTCGGTGGCCCGCCGGGAGGCGGTCGCCGCCCTCGACCAGCACGTCGGCCCCAAGTCGTGACCGGCCCGCGCCGCCGACCCGGCCGACCGGCAGGCGTCAGATCCGCGCCAGTGCCCGCGCGAGGTCCGCCCGCAGGTCCTCCGGGTCCTCCAGGCCGACCGAGACGCGCAGCAGCCCGCCGCAGGGCTTCGCGTCACCCTCGACCGGCCGGTGGGTGAGCGAGGCCGGGTGCTGGATCAGCGTGTCGACGCCGCCGAGCGACACCGCGTGCGTGATCAGCTCGCAGGCGCCGGCGACCTCGGCCGCGGCGGGCGCGCCACCGCGTACCTCGAAGGCGAGCAGGCTGCCGGTGCCGGACATCTGCCGGCCGACCAGCCCGGCCGGGTCGTGCAGCGACGGGTGGTGGACGCGCTCGACGGCGGGGTGACCGGCGAGCCAGGCGGCGAGCTTCTCGGCGCCGGCCTGCTGGGCACGGACCCGCAGCGGAAGGGTCTGGATGCCGCGGTGCAGCAGGTACGCGCCGAGCGGGTGCAGGACGGCGCCGGTGACGGCGCGGACCTGGCGCAGCCGGGCGGCCCAGTCGGGGGCGCAGGCGATCACGCCGGCGAGGACGTCGCCGTGGCCGCCGATGCTCTTGGTGGCGCTGTGCAGCACGAGCGCGGCGCCGTGGCGGGCGGGCTGCTGGAGCACCGGGGTGGCGACGGTGTTGTCGACGAGCAGCGGGACGTCACCGGCGGCGTCGGCGAGTGCGGCGATGTCGACCAGGTCGAGGCTGGGGTTCGCCGGGGTCTCGACCACGACCAGGGCGGTGTCGGGGCGGATCGCGGCGGCCACGTCGGCGGGGGTGGCCCAGGTGACCTCGGTGCCGAGCAGGCCGGTGGCGAGGACGTGGTCGGTGCCGCCGTAGAGGGGGCGGACGGCGACGATGTGGCGGTTGCCGTCGCGGGTGGCGGCGAGCAGGGCGGCGGTGAGCGCGGCCATGCCGCTGGCGAAGGCGACGGCCTCGGCGGTGCCTTCGAGCTGGGCCAGCGCGGTCTCGAACCGGGCCACCGTGGGGTTCCAGAGGCGCTGGTAGACGGCGCTGCCGCCGGCCGGGAGGTTGCCGCCGGTGGCGAGCGTCTCGTAGTCGTCACCGCCGCCGGCCACCGAGGGCAGCGGGTTGGTGGTGGACAGGTCGATCGGCGGGACGTGGACGCCGAGCCCGGCGAGGTCGGCGCGCCCGGCGTGTACGGCTGCGGTGTCCACGGAAGTCATGCCGGAAGCGTCGAACATGACGATGGCTAGAGGCAATAGCAGCGAAGAAGATTCTGACAATCACGCTTTCGCCCAGCGGTGATTCGGTGAAGGATGGTCACATGCCTGCCGCACCGAATGATGTACGGCCGTTCGCCGGCCTGGACGACGTCGACCGCGCGATCCTCACCGAGCTGGCGGCCGACGGCCGGCTGCCGAACAACGCGCTGGCCGAGCGGGTCGGGGTGGCGCCGTCGACGTGCCTGACGCGTACCCGGGCGCTGCGCGAGTGCGGGGCGATCCGCGGGTTCCACGCCGAGGTGGACCCGGCGGCGGTGGGGCTGCCGTTGCAGGCGCTGGTGTCGGTGCGGCTGACCGCGCACGAGCGGGCCGCCGTGGACGCGTTCCGGGCCCGGTCGGTGCGGCTACCAGGGGTGGTGTCGGTGTTCCACGTGGCCGGCGCGGAGGACTACGTGCTGCACGTGCGGGCCGCCTCCGGTGACGCGCTGCGGGACTTCGTCCTCGATCATCTCGCAGTCGATCCGGCGGTGCAGCACACCCAGACCAGCCTGATCTTCGAGCAGGCCCGGGGTATGGGGTAGCGCACCCGGCGGAACAATTCCGGCACGTGGCCTGTTGCACCACGCTGTGATCGACGTACCCATGTCTGTTCTTGATCTTGCCCCGGTGGCGGCGACCGGCAACGCCGGTGAGGCGCTGCGGTACACCACGGAGCTGGCCCGCCGCACCGAGGAGCTGGGCTACCGCCGGTTCTGGGTGGCCGAGCACCACAACATGCCCGCCATCGCCAGTTCCGCGCCGGCGGTGCTGCTCGCGCACCTGGCGGCGAACACCAGCACCATCCGGCTCGGCTCGGGCGGGGTGATGCTGCCCAACCACGCGCCGCTGGTGGTGGCCGAGCAGTTCGGCACCCTGGAGGCGCTGCACCCGGGCCGGATCGACCTGGGCATCGGCCGGGCGCCCGGCACCGACCAGGTGACCGCGCTGGCGCTGCGCCGCACCATGGAGGGCCTGTCCGCGGAGCACTTCCCGCGTGAGCTGGCCGACCTGATGAACTACTTCTCCGGCGCCGAGCCGGGCCCGATCACCGCGACGCCGGGCCGCGGCCAGTCGCCGCAGGTGTGGCTGCTCGGGTCCAGCGGGTTCAGCGCGCAGCTGGCCGGCCTGCTCGGGCTGCCGTTCTCGTTCGCGCACCACTTCAGCTCGCAGAACACGATCCCGGCGTTGCAGCTCTACCGGCAGAACTTCCGGCCGTCGCAGTGGCTGGACCGGCCGTACGCGATGGTGGCGGTCAACGCGGTCTGCGCGGAGACCGACGAGCGGGCCGAGTGGCTGGCCGGGCCGGCCGGGCTGTCGTTCCTGAAGCTGCGCTCGGGGCGCCCGGAGCCGCTGGTCACGCCGGAGGAGGCGGCGGCGTACCCGTACTCGGAGTTCGAGCGGGAGTTCGTCGCCCAGCGCCGCGACGGCCAGGCGACCGGCTCGCCGGAGACGGTGGCCCGGCAGCTCGGCGAATTGCTGGAGCGCACCGGCGCGGACGAGCTGATGCTCACCACGATGGTGTACGACGTGGCGGACCGGGTCCGCTCGTTCGAGCTGATCGCCGAGAAGGTGGCGGGCGGGCTGCGCCGGGAGGGCTGAAACACGCTCTTCATAGCCACGTCACCGCAGCGTCGCGCGGGACGCATAACTTTGTCCCCGGTGGTGGTACGGCATTCCCGGTCGGGACGGGTCGGGAATGCTGCGGTGTGGTGCACCGGGTCGCCGGCGGAGCGGATTCCGCGGCCGGCGACCCGGTGCCTGTCGTTTCAGCGCAGGTAGATGTTCGGCGCGGCCGGGGTGCTCATGCCGTCGCCAAGGTAGAAGCCCGGGTGCGGCGGCTGGTTGTAGGCGGTGTTCTGCCAGGCCACCGCCACCCGGTACTGCGGGTCGTGCATCAGCGTCGGCAGCCGCAGGCCGGTGGTGACCGGCGTGCTGTAGATCCGGAGCGCGGTGCTGTCGGAGGTGCGCCAGACGACCTCCTCCCGCCAGTCGCCGAGCAGGTCCGCCGAGAGCGCCGGGGTGGACTTGGTGCCGTTGTTCGAGGCGACGCCGCTGCCGGTGAGCAGCCGGGTCTCGCCGCCGGTGCCGTACTTGTCGATCTTCGTGGCGTCGAGCAGCTCCCGGACCGGGTCGCCGTCCCACCAGATCAGGAAGTTCGCCGACGACGGCTTGCGCCCGACGTTCTGGCCCCGGGTGTTGAGCAGCCCGTCGACGGCCGACGACCAGGACTCCGCGCCCGGGCTGCCGGCCCAGACGTCGCCGGAGACGCCGCGGCCGTTGTCGCCGTTCGGCGCGGTCTGCCAGATGATCTGCCCGGTACGCGCGTCGGCCATCCAGGAGCTGGGCTTGCTGCCGTCCTCGTCGACCTTGAACACCTCCAGGCCGGCGCGGGACGGGTCGAGGTCGCCGACGTGCAGCGCGTCGCCGTGGCCGTTGCCGGTGGAGTACAGCAGCCGGCCGTTGTCGTCGATGGTGGCGGCGCCGTACACGATCTCCTGACGGCCGTCGTTGTCGACGTCGGCCACGGAGAGCTGGTGGTTGCCCTGGCCGGCGGCGGCGCCGTTGCCGGAGGCGTTCGAGTCGAACGTCCAGCGCTTGCGCAGCGTGCCGTCGCGGAAGTCCCAGGCGGCGACGACGGCCCGGGTGTAGTAGCCACGCGCCATGATCAGCGAGGGGCGCTGCCCGTCCAGGTACGCGGTGCCGGCGAGGAACCTGTCGACCCGGTTGCCGTACGAGTCGCCCCAGGACGAGACGGTGCCTCGCGGCGGATCGTAGTCGACTGTGGACAGGGCCGCGCCGGTGCGGCCGTCGAACATGGTCAGGTACTCCGGGCCGGCGAGCACGTAACCGCTGGAGTTGCGGTGGTCGGCCGAGCCGTTGCCGATCACCTGACCGGTGCCGGAGCGGGTGCCGTCGGCGGTCTTCATGGCCACCTCGGCGTCTCCGTCGCCGTCGTAGTCGTACACCTGGAACTGGGTGTAGTGGGCGCCGGCGCGGATGTTGCGGCCCAGGTCGACGCGCCACAGCCGGGTGCCGGTGAGCGTGTACGCGTCGACGTAGACGTTGCCGGTGTAGCCGGACTGCGAGTTGTCCTTGGCGTTCGACGGGTCCCACTTGAGCACGAACTCGTAGCGGCCGTCGCCGTCGAGGTCACCGACGCTGGCGTCGTTCGCCGAGTAGCTGTACCCCTCCCCGGCCGGGGTGGTGCCGCCGGGCGGCGGCTGGATCGGCACGTCCAGGTAGCCGTTGGCGAACTGGAGCGCCGGGGCCGACGCCGCCTGCTCGGCGCCGTTCACCACGGCCCGCACGGTGTACGCGGACCCGGCCGCCGCGCCGCTGTCCAGGTACGTGGTGGCGCCGGTGATCGGGCTGGCGTTGACCTTGGTGCCACCTCGGTAGAGGTTGAACGCCACACCGGTGGTCTCGGTGCCGAGCAGCCGCCAGGAGACGAGGTTGCCGCTGCCGGAGCGGACGCTGACCAGCCCTCGGTCGAGCTTCTCCATCTGCTTCGCCCCGGCCGGCGGGTCGGTGGGCGGGGGCGTGGTTGGTGGCGGTGTGCTGGGCGGAGGTGTGGTGGGTGGCGGCGTGGTGGGCGGAGGCGGCGTCGACGGCGGCGCGCTGGTGGACGGCGCGCCGGTGCAGGCGGTGCCGTTGAGCGTGAACGCGGCCGGCACCGGGTTCGACGCGTTGTTCCACGAGCCGTTGAAGCCGAAGTTCGCGGTGCTGCCGGTGCCGATGGCCGCGTTGTAGCCGGCGTCGCGGGCGCTCACCTGCGCGCCGGACTGGCTGACCGTCGCGTTCCACGCCTGGACGACCTGCTGGCCGGCGGCGAAGCTCCAGCCGAGGGTCCAGCCGTTGACCGGGTCGCCGAGGTTGGTCACTGTCACGTCGGCGCCGAATCCGCCGCTCCACTGGTTGGTGATCCGGTAGTCGACCCGGCAGCCGGCGGCCGCCGCCGCGGCGGTCATCGTGGTGAGCGCGCCGGCCGACAGGGTGAGCGCCGAGGCCGCGGCGAGCAGCGCGAGCCGGCGGCGTGGGGTGGTGAGGTGCACGGGGATGCCTTTCGCGGAGGTCATGCACGCGACGACGCCGGCCTGCCCGGACCGGCGGATACGTGCCCTGACGCGACGGGCGACGTCAACGCATCGACGTCGATGATTCGGCTCCGCGCTCCGTCAGCCTAGGTCACCGCCGGACACCCCCACAAGCGCGGCGGCGTGCGCGGGGCGGGCAGCGCGGCGGCGCGGCGTGGGCGTGGCAGCGCGGGCGGGGCGGCGCGGGCGGGGCGGCGCGGCGGCGCGGGTGGGGCGGCGGCGCGGGCGGGGCGGCGGCGCGGGCGGCGCGGCGCGGCGGGGCGAGGCGGCGCGGGGCCGGGC
>NZ_JAGPXV010001196.1:0-457 GCF_018070405.1 Micromonospora sp. D75 | reverse complement strand
CCCCCGGCCACGCCGACTTTGGTGGCGAGGTGGAACGCGGCCTGGAGATGGTCGATAGCGTCATTCTGCTCGTCGACGCCTCCGAAGGGCCGCTGCCACAGACCCGCTTCGTGCTGCGCAAGGCATTAGCCAAGAAGCTGCCTCTCATCTTGGTGCTCAACAAGGTTGACCGTTCCGACGCTCGTATCGACGAGGTTGTCGAAGAAACCTACGACCTCTTCATGGACCTTTCCGACGACGACGATGCCTCCCTGCTTGACGTCCCGGTGGTCTACGCCTCCGCGAAAGCCGGACGCGCATCCCTCAACAAACCCGGGGATGGCGAGTTACCCGATTCCCCCGACCTACAGCCGCTGTTCGATTGCATTCTCGAGAACATCCCAGCCCCCACCTACGACGAGGGCGGGGTGCTGCAGGCCCACGTCACCAACCTCGATGCCTCCCCCTACCTTGGCCG
>NZ_JAGPXV010001195.1:0-458 GCF_018070405.1 Micromonospora sp. D75 | reverse complement strand
CGAGTGCGCACGCCCCGCTCCCGCCAGACCCGCTCCACCTCGTCCAGGGCCTCGACGGCACCGGAGACGACGACGGCGGCAGGCCCGTTGACGGCCGCGATACCGAGGCGGCCGGTCATCCCGACGATCGACTCGACCACCGCAGCCTCATCGGCGGCCACGGCCAGCATGCCGCCGCCCGTGGGCAGCGCCTGCATCAACCGACCCCGCGCGGCGACGAGCTGACACGCGTCGGCCAGGGACAACACGCCCGCGACATGCGCCGCCGTCACCTCACCGATCGAGTGACCAGCCAGCATGTCCGGCACGATCCCGAACGACTCCACCAGACGGAACAGCGCCACCTCGACCGCGAACAACCCGGCCTGCGTGAACACCGTCTGATCCAGCAACCCCGCCTCGGCGGAACCCGCCTCAGCGAACAGCACCTCCTTGAGCGGACGCGGCAACAACGGATC
>NZ_JAGPXV010000132.1:0-11124 GCF_018070405.1 Micromonospora sp. D75 | reverse complement strand
CGGTCACGTGGTCTGGGTGGGCGACGACCAGCGGACGTTGGAGGGTGCGCTGACCAGATGGTTCGGCGGCGGGACGGTTCGCGGGTAGCGACGGCGCACGGACTCGGCAATGATCAGCTTCATGTCCGACGACAACCTGGCCGACACCTGGCGTCGCATCATCCTGGGAGACGGCAAGTCCTGGGTCGTGTTCGCGCACGGCACGTGCGTCGTCCTGCCGCACCCCGAGCCGGGCGTCGACCTCGCCGCACAGGCCGTCGAGATCCTGCGCGAGTACGGCCCCGTCCACGTCGGCTCGCCGTCTGCGGACTTCGGTACCGTCACGCTCGAACCCGGCCCCGGCTGGGCGGTCTACGGCCATCACAACGACGTGTTGACCTACGTCGGCCCGGACGAGGTCTCGGACGACAGCGACCTTGCTGTCGGTCTGTACGGGCGCAGCAAGCGAGATCGAGACGGCCATGAGCTGACCGTCGTCCACGTCGAGGACAAGCGGCCCCGCTGACGCGCGTCGGCGCTGCGGGTTCAACCGACAGCGGCGCAATAGGCTCCAGTCCGTGCACGGATTCACCGATGTCGACCGGCAGCCGGACCCGAAATCGTGGGTGGGCGTGCTCGACCGCCTGACCGGCGAGCCCTTCTACCAGGCATACCAGCAGCGGGTACGCGAGTTGCTCCGCCCGTCGCCCGGCCGGCGCTACCTCGACGTCGGTGCGGGCACCGGGGCGAGCGCGGTCCGCCTGAGGGACGATCACGACGTCACCGTGCTGACGGTGGATCGTTCCCTGACCATGGCTCTGGCCATGCGAGGCCGTGACTTGACCCGGTGCGCCGTCGCCGACGCGCATCAGCTGCCGTTCCTCGACGACTCGATCGACGGTGCCTGGGCCGACCGCACCGTGCAGCACCTCGCCGATCCCCGCGCGGCGATCAGGGAACTCGCCAGGGTCGTCCGCCCGGGCGGCCGCGTCGTTCTCGCCGACCCCGACTACGACACGCAGGTGCTCGACATCGCCGACCAGGATCTGGCCCGACGCGTGCTGAGGTTCCGGGCTGACTGCCTGCTCCGCAACGGTACCCTGGCTCACCAGCACGCCGGAATTCTCGCCACGCTCGGCCTGGCCGAGGTCACCGTCGAGCCCCGAACGCTGCTGGTTCGGAACCCGAACGCCGCCGACAACGTTCTCGGCCTGCGCAGCTGGGCCGGTACGGCGGCTCAGCGCGGCGTACTCGACCCCGCCGAAGCTCGCGCGTTCGAGGAGCAGTTCGACGAGGCGGTCGAGGCAGGCCGGTTCACGTACGCGGTCACGTTCTTCCTCGCCGCGGCCACCGTCTACTTCCACGAGCCGTCGTCGTAGCGCATCACCGTTGACGTCGGTGCTTAGCATCGCGACGTGGACGAAAGTTGGGAACAACTTCACCCGCGACAACGCAAGCTGATTGGCGCGTTGATCATCCTCACCGCTTCTTCCGCCTTCATGTGCTGCGCCGCCTTCTATAACGGCACGACCGCGATTGGCCTCGCGAACCGCGGCCTCACCACAGACGCCACAGTCGTCGACGTCAACCGTCATGGACGCGCCAGCAAGGTCACCGTGGAGTTCACACCTCGTAGCGGCGACCCCCTGAGCGCGGAGTGCACGAGCTGCAGCCCCGAGCTCGACGAGGGCGATCGAGTACGCATCCGCTACAACCCCAACGACCTCGCGCCGGGGGTGGAGGACGCCGAGAACCACGGCGCGCAGCGCGTCGCGGTATTCAACCTCGTGGCCGCCACCGCCCTGCTGTCGGGCGCTGGGTTTGCCGGGTGGCGCCTTCACCGAGACCGCCCAGTCTGATTCTGGGCACCGCCGGCTTGCGACCGGTGTCAGCCGCCACACGGACGTCCCTGCCGGGTGTAGGCAGGCGGGATGCCGGGTACCTCGCGCCCCAACCCCGCACCCCTGCACAGGAGGACCCCATGACCGTCGTACTCGCCGTTGTCTGCAGCGACGGGGTGGTGATCGGCGCGGACTCCCAGATCACCGAGAGCGACCGCGGTCTGAGCTTCCCCGCGCAGAAGCTGCACCCGCTCGGCGACTGCGCCGCCTGGGGCGGCAGCGGCGCGCGCGGAGTGCTGAACGACCTGCGCCCTCTCCTCCAGGACTCGGCCACCGCCATCCTCGAAGCGCCGGACATCGGCGGCGAGCTGCAGGAGCGCGTCCTGCCCGTCTTCAAGAAGCACTACGAGAACTACATCCCGGACGTGCCCGGCGAGGGCTCCGGCGGCGGAGTGTCGGCCTACCTGCTCGCGGCCGGCTTCAGCCAGGGCGGGCCGTGGATCGTGGAGATCAACCCGAACGGGCTCATCGGCCGCTACGAGGACGTGGGCTTCCACGCCATCGGCTCCGGCGCGCCGATGGCCCAGCAGGCCGGCGCGCTGCTGTCCCACTTCCGGATGACCAAGCGCACCGTCGAGTACGGCGTGGTGGGCGTGGTACGGGTGCTGGAGGCGCTGGAGCAGACCTCGCCGTCGGTCGGCAGGCCGTTCAGCGTCGCGTGCATCCGGGAGGAAGGCGCCCACCATCTCGACGAAAAGGAGATCGCCAAGGCGCTGAAGGACGTCCAGCGCTGGCGTGACCTCGAACAGAAAGCGCTCGACCAGCTGTTCGACTGACGCCGGCGCGTTCGAAAGACCGCCTATGAGTGGCGCGGTAGGAGCCCGGACGAAAGTCCGGGCTCCCGCCGTCAGTGCAGTCGTCAGGCAGGGATCGCGGTGAGGTACCAGAGCTGCCCGGTCACGTTCTGGCACTTGTCGGTGAACGCCGCACCCTTCAGGACGGACGTCGGCGCGAATCGGTTACCTTCCAGGCATTCGCCTTCCTTCTCCCGGAACTTCGTCTGCAGCCGGAAGAGGTTGTCTCCTGCCTTGACCAGCTTCCACTGCTGTCCGGTGACCTCGCGGCACGTGTCCAGGAACGCGGCGCCGCCGAGGACCTTCCCGGCGAGCTGGTTGCCTTCGAGACACTTCTCCTTGCCGAGGAACTTCGTCCGCAGCGTGTAGTAGCCGTCGGGGCGCTTGGTGAAACTCCAGGCCTGTCCGTCAACGTCCTGGCAGGTGTTCTGGAACGCGGCGCCGGCGAGGGTCGAGTTGCCGTCGACGCGGTTGCCCTCCAGGCACTCGTCATCGCCGCGGAACACGGTCTTGAGCTTGTAGTATCCCCCCGCCGAGGGCGGGGCCTGCGCCGCCGGCTGCGAGCACTACAAGGTCAGCAACACCGTGATCCGCGCCGCCATGCTCCTACTCAAAGCAGCGGGCCTGATCGACGGCCGACAAGGCAAGGGCGTGTACGTCGCTGACCTGCAGCCTCGGTAGACCGCCCGCATATCGCACCCGAAGGTCCAGCTTGCTCCTTTAGCATGGTGGCCCAGTGGCCTACCACTACCTGTCGGGATGTAGTCACTCGATCTATCGCTCCGCAAACGTCTGCTCTACCCTGCGTGGAACAAGCAGGCAAGATGCAGCGAACTCCCGAAGGAGCGCTCCTTGGCAGGCCCCTACCCGGCTGAGGCGGATCTGCTCTCAGTCCCTCCCGAGCCTCTTGGCGTTGCGCTCGTGGTGCCAGCTGCGCAAGGGCCTCGCTTCACTCCCGAGGCTCAGCTCTTCATCTACACGGCGGCTATGTGGGAAGAGTTTATTCACGAGTGGGCGAGAACGCTTCCGTACCACAAAGTGAGGCGATTCGGGGGAGCCAACGACCACGGCGTGGACATCGCTGGCTTCGAATCAGCCGCAGGTTTCGGCGGCGTATGGGATTGCTTTCAATGCAAGCATTACAAAGACGCGCTAATGCCAACCGACGCATGGCCCGAGATATACAAAGTGCTGCGATACGCCGAATCCGGGTATTACACGCTGCCGCGGACATACCACTTCATGGCACCTCGCGGCCTGGGTCCAACACTCGAACAGATGCTTCTGAGGCCCGACGAACTGAAGGCAGCCTTCCTAAAGATCCTAGCAGAGGGCAAGGTTGGACCCCCGAATAACAATGACGAAAGAGACAAGATTGCCGCATATGCGGAGACGATAGATTTCTCCATCTTTCAGTCGTCGACACCCGCTGAATTGTTGGAACAACACAAGAACTCACCACAGCACACAGTCCGATTTGCCGTTCCGCTACCCGCCGCGCCACCCGCCCAATCACCTCCCGTAGAACCAACTCCAGAAGAAGCAAACTACCTGGAACAGCTCTACGACGTCTATGCAGAAAGATTTGGGACGACGGCGAGATCCATCGATGATTTAGCCGAACATCCGAAGGCTCACGCGCATCTACGTAGCCAGCGAGAGTACTTTTACTGCGCCGAGACCTTCCGAATCTTCTATCGCGACAAGGTGCCTCCGATGACGTTCGAGAACCTGCAGGACCAGGTCCATGAGGGCGTCAGGGAAATACACGACGAAGATCACACATCTGGCTATGAACGGCTCCAAAAGGTCCTTAGCGCTTCTCAACAAATCAACCTCACCACCAATGCGTTGATATCTGTTTGGCAGGCGCGGGACAAAAAGGGGATTTGCCACCAGCTGGCCAATGACGACCGACTGCGATGGTGCCAATGAGCATCACACCGCCGCTCAACAGTCCATTGGAGGTCGGGCTGCGCGTGGTCTTCGTGCTTTCGAGCGCCTTTCCGCGCGCTTTTGACCTTGATGCCCTTATTCAGCTAGACCATGCCCTACTCCACACTGGGCAGAATGACGGGCCTGACAGCATCCACCCAGAACTTCCAGGGGCTATCGGGGAACTGGCCGTAAAACGGGATCTAATCAAATCGGGCATCGATGCAATGATGCGTGCTGGCCTAATAGTTGCAAGACCAACGAATGCAGGATTTGCATTTCTAGCCTCCGAAAACGCTGCACCCTTTGTGTCCGTTCTAGGTTCGACATACGCAGAAAATTTGCGAGCAAGAGCAAACTGGGTTATAGACCAGTTGCCAGAGCCGAACGAGGCTTCAGAGGAGCCACAGTTGAGGGCTCTGATTAGTCGCTGGATTTCCCAGAACCCAGCAACAGGAGCCGGGGGGACCGATGACTAGCATACAGGTCAAAAAGCTCGCTGCTATTGGCGCTGACCAAGAACCTGCCGAGCTTGATTTTGGCCGAGGACTTAATGTGGTCTACGGCGCCTCAAATACCGGAAAAACCTATGTTTTCGACCTCATCAACTACCTCTTAGGTGCGTCGGATCTAAAGTACATAACCGAGTCGGCGGGCTACGACACCGGTTTGTTATCGCTGGTGTCCTCCAGGAGCCCAGCTGGCTTGACGCTAGAAAGATCTATAGAACAAAGCAGGAGTGCAGCGAAGTTTCGCGTTTACGATGGGCTGCAGCGAACTGGACGACCAAGGACGCTATCACCACGGCATCAGAAGTCCGGGAACGACATCTCCACTCTCTTCCTTGCCCAAATGGGCATCAACGAAGGCTGGGTTCGCTCGAACGATCGAAACGAAACGGTCTCCCTCACACTTCGCCTTCTCTCTCGTCTCTTTCTAGTCAGCGAAACTGATATCGTTTCTGAAGCACCGCCGGCCCTCAGCGGCCAGTTCATCTCTCGCACCACCGAACGATCTGTACTGAAATTCGTCCTGCAGGGCGACGACGACTCTAACCTTCCCCGCACAACGAAATCAGCAACGGCAGAGCGTCAGCGCAACCAAGGGCGACGTGCCGCTATGGAGCAGATCATCAGTGAACTGCGACAGGCGCTCGGCGATTCCGAGAGCATCTCTGAGGCCCAGTCTCGACTAGCAAGGCTGGAGCGTTCGATAGAGAGCGTTTCCAGTTCCCTCGACGGCTACCTTGATGAGCAGGCCAGCCTGAAGGAAGAAGTTGGACAGCTTCAGCGTCAATATGACGAACAGCGCTCTCGCGTAAATGAGATTAGTGAACTGCTCAGCAACTTCGGCTTGCTGCTGCAAAAGTACAACTCCGACCTTGAGCGGCTGGATATGCTTGAGGAAGCCGGCACGCTACTCGGATACTTTGATGTCGGGGACTGCGTTTTCTGCGGTTCTACTCCTGAACATCAATCGCCCGCTGCCCATCGCGCAGAGGACAGAACACTGTTCGCTGAGGCAGTTCAGGCTGAGCAGAGCAAGACGCTGAGCCTGAAAGCTGACCTCGCGTTGGCAATTCAGGACTTGGAGGCCGAACGGGAAAGCGGGCTAGGCGCCCTGTCGGCTCTTGAAGTAGAAATTCAAGGCGCTCGTGATTCCGTTAGAGCATTGGACGAGCAGCTCTCGCCCCAGCGTGGACAGTTGAGGGAACTCGTAGACGCAAAGGGCGGTCTCGAACGCAAAATAGCGGCCTACCAGCAGATTGAGCACATTGAGAATCTAAAAGCGGGTTTGGGCGACGTAGACGAGCCGATCTCAGTACCGGCAACCGCCCTAGGCGGCGACGTGGCCCGAGAGTTCGGTGAGTTACTGTCCGAGATTCTCGAAGAATGGCGAATTCCGGAACTCCGCCATGTATCCTTCGACTCCGAAACTTGTGACATCAACATGAACGGAATCCCACGCTCTGCCCACGGCAAGGGTATGCGTGCCATTCTCCATGCGGCATTCACGGTGGGCCTGGCTCAGTGGTGCATTATGCGCGATCTTCCACACCCCGGGTTCGTGGTCTTGGACTCGCCTCTTGTAACCTACAAGCAACCGGAGGGGGCCGAGGACGAGAGAATTATGGGCAATGACGTGGCCAGCCATTTCTTCCGATATCTTGCGTCCAGATTCCTTGGACAAGCGGTCATCCTGGAGAACGTCGCGCCACCAACAGACATTGACGGCGAAGCGACGATCTACCAGTTCACGAAGAGTAACCGCGGACGATACGGGTTCTTTCCGGTCGTTCCAGTGCGTGAGTTGGCTAGTTCGGGGACGAGATAGTCTTCCGGCTCGGTGACCAGCACGTCCCTGCGAAACCTGTCATCCCGATGCTCCTATGGGGGTCAAGTGGTCAGGGCGGCGAAGTCTGCGCGGAGGGCGGTGTAGATGTCCCGGACGATGTAGCGCTTGAGGCAGCGCAGGATCTCTTGTTTGCTGAGGCCTTCGGTGATGCGTCGTCGCTGGTAGGCGCGGGTGCGTTCGTCGTAGCGCAGGCGGCAGAGGCGATGGTGTGCAGGGCGTGGTTGGCGCCGCGGTCGCCTCCTCGGTGGAGGCGGTGGCGGCGCACCCGTCCGGAGTTGGCGGGGATGGGTGCCGCTCCGCAGAGGTGGGCGAGGGCGGCCTCGGAGTGGAGCCGGTCAGGGTTGTCGCCGGCAGTGGTCAGGAGTTGAGCGGCGACGTCGGTGCCGACGCCGAACAGGGCGCTGGTGCGAGGTGCGGTCCGGCGGACCAGCGGTGTCAGTTGCCGGTCGAGAGCACGGATCTCCTCGGTCAGAGCTTTCACTCGTCGCGCGAGCCCGGCCAGCGCGGCAGCGGTGGCTTGTTCCGGGTCGTGGAGTCGGCTCAGGTCGGCGGTGAGGATGGCGCAGCGGTTGACCAGAACAGCGGCGCTGCGTTTGGTCAGCTCAGCCCGGAGTGCTTCCGGGGCGGCGGCGACCAGGCCCCGCATCTGGTTGATCGCGGCGGTGCGGGCCTTGACCGCGCCGTGGCGGGCGACCCGTAGGGCGCGGATGGCCTCGACCGGACCGGTACGGGTCTTCGGGATGCCCATGGCCGTGCCGGCGAGGGTGGCCCTGGCGGCGGCGAGGGTGGCCCTGGCGGCGGCGATGGCGTCGATGGGGTCGGACTTGCCCTTGGCCCGGCGGGTCCTGCGGTCCGGACGGTCTACCTCGACCACGGCTACCTTGCGGCTGCCCAGGTGACGGGCGAGGCCAGCACCGTAGCTACCAGTGCCCTCGACCCCGACCGCTACCAGGCGACCGAAGGACCGCATCCAGGCCAGCAGGTCCGCGTAGCCGTCGCTGGTCGCGGGGAACTCTGCATCCGCCAGGAGACCGCCGGTGCTGTCGATGATCGCCGCGTGGTGGGTATCGCGGTGGGTGTCGACGCCACCGATGACCGATCGTTTCTTCGCTGCCATGCTGGTGAGGTCCGCCCTTCTCGGTCGCGTCGAGAACACGTGGACACGTCACCGGTCAGGCGATCCGACAACACAGTGGTGGGCGCCTCTCGCACAGGCTCCTATCAAGTCAGGACGCCTGACCGGTGACATGCAGTTGCCGGGGTCACCGAGCCGGCCGACGAATCGGGATCAGGACAGCAACCGTCGGTCTGCCGGTGAGTCAGACCAACCCGGCGACCCACCCCACCATCCTCACTGTCTGCCATCGACCCGCCCCCTGGGAGAGCGGGCTGCCGCCCGGCCCGCCACGTCAAGCGGACCTTGACGGCTCGTGCGGACGCTGGCGGGCCGGGCGGGGGTCTGCTCGGCTTGCCCGGGTCGATGGCAGGCGGGATGGCCTACCGCAACCACTCACGGACCGTGACCCGGCGGCGGAGCCTCGGCCATCCTGGAGCCGGAGCGGCCCCGCCGGAGGCGCCCTAACCGCAACCCCGCGACCGCCGCCAGCTCGCCGACGCGCCCGGCGTGCGCTTGCCCTGCGCCACGCGGGCTCGTGGCCGCGCGGCTGGCCGCCAACGAGCTGTCGGTGACCTACCAGCTCCAGCGCATCCTCCGGCAGCTCCTGCACCGGGAGACCAAGACCGAGGCATCGGAGGCCACTCTGCCCCTGCCGGCCGTCTGTGCCACGGCCCTGCGCTTCCGTTGGGAGGCTCAGCAGCGGCACCGGGACCACGCCGGCCGGGCCTGGCAGGACAACGGCCTAGTCTTCACCACCCGCCTCGGGACGCCGGTCGAGCCGAGGAACTTCCACCGGGACTTCAAGACCCGCTGCCGCAAGGCCGGCGTCCGGGAGATCTCCGTGCACACCACCCGGCGCACCTGCGCCACCCTGCTGGTGGCCCTCGACGTCCACCCCAGGGTCATGATGCGGATCCTGCGGCACAGTCAGATCGCGGTGACCATGAACGTCTACGCCCAGGTCGCCTCGGAGGCGACCGAAACAGCTCTCACCCGGCTCGGCGAGCAGTTCTCCTGACGCTTCCTGCACAGTCGCGGCCTTGGCCAGTGCCTGCTCAGCCTGGAGGCGCTTGGCTTCGACGACAGGCCGGTCGGTCACGCTCGCCGAATTTGCGTTACCCCGGGCACGGCGCAGCGCGACCTTGCGCCGCCCTCGCCGGGCATCCCGGGCCGACCACAGTGGTCGGGCTCGGAAACCGAGATCCTCTTGACCAGCAGGACGACGGACGCCTAAGCCCACATCGGACAACAGGTCCCACGGGCGCGGCACCGAAGGACGGGAACCAGCGGGCGGCACAGTAGGATTAGTGATGTTGCTGCAAGTTCATGGTGGAACGCCTCGCTCGCCCGCGGGGAACGAGGGATCATCCTCGGCCGTGCCCCAACCAGGTTCGACCGGAGAGGAACACGCAGTGACACGCAAGAAGAAGCGTCGGCCCTACAGGCCGGCGCCTCAACCGGCCCGCTGGCAGGCGTCGTTCTGGCGGAGGGTCGGCGGGGTGGTGGTCGTCTTCCTGGTGAAGATCGGCACCACTCTGCTGGTGCCGGTGATCACCGGCACCGACGCTGCGACTGTCGGCGAGGAGATCGTCGGCGGATGCGGTGAGGCCCCCACCCCGACGGGGGAGGGGGCCAGGTAACACCCGGAACCACTGCGCAAGGTTCCATTAGAGGGCTCGGGGCGGCCACCCCGGGCCCTCTCTCAATTGCGGACCGCTAGAAGCTGTCAACGTCGAGCATACGTCATACATGACGTGCTAGATGAGGTTAGGCCGTCATGACAGTCGCGGGCAGCTCCTGCGAGCTGCTGTACTTCAGTGCTGCACAAGATCAGAAAGGCCGTCTCCGACTATCGGAAACGGCCTTTGAACTGGGTGGAGCTGAGGGGATTTGAACCCCTGACCCCCTCGATGCGAACGAGGTGCGCTACCGGTCTGCGCCACAGCCCCTCCGCCGGCGAACCGGCGTCGGTCCCACCCAGCTTTCACCGGGTGGGCCGGCGACAAGGCTAACAGGTAGCGCCCCCACGACGCGAACCGCCCCACCGCCCACGTAGATCTTGGAAGAAAGCGGCTCCCAGAGCGACCCATTTCTTCCAAGATTGCCCGCCGCGGGCGACGAGGGCCGCGCCGGGCGAGGGCGTCAGGCGCCTCGGCCGGACTGGTAGGGGCGTCCGCGCAGGCCACCCGCCCGCCGGTAGGACACCGAGCCGCCGCTCGCCGCGGGCGGCAGGTCCGCGGGACGGTCCAGCCCCATCGCCGTACGCCGGACCGCCTCGCGCTGGGCGGCCAGCCGGCGCTGCGCCTCCCGCCGGGCCGCCGCGCGCCGGGCCTGCTCGCGGCGTACCTCGGCCTGGCGGGCGGCCAGCCAGGCCGCCTCCCGGGCGTCCGCGCGCCGCCGCCGACGTTCGGCGAGGGCACGCTGCCGCAGGGGCACGACGTACGCAACGAGCAGCGTGCCGGTGACCGAGACGCTGATCCAGAACCCGGGTCCGACAAGTACCACGCCGCCCAGTTCCACCAGGTTGAGCAGCAGCAGCGCGGCGAGCACCCGGCGCCGGCGGTAGATCGCCGGGGTGTGCCGCCGCCGGGGCGAGTTCCGTCGGCGGGACTGGGCCGGGACGGCGGAGACGGGCCGGAGCCGGCCGGAACGGCGGCGCATCGGTGGCGCGGAGACCGGGCGGGCGAGACTACCCGTGTCGGAGTCTTCACTGAGGGTCACCACGAGGGAGCGCGGCGGGTGCAGCGGCCGTCGCCCGGGCACGGTGCGCCGTCGACGCTGGCGCTGGAGCACCCGCGCCGTCGACTGCGCCCGCTCCGCCACCAGCCGCTCGGTGGCGTCGTACCGGCGGACCAGCGCCGGAGCGAGGGCGAGCAGACCGGCGGCGGCGAGGACGGCGAGGAGCACCGACGTGGGCACCCTCACCCCTCCCGTCACCAAAGTTCTCCGGCGAGCGCCGCCCGCCGCAACTTGTTCCGTCGACCGTCGTTTACGGCGCACTTCATGCGGGCGGGCAGCGCTTGCCGCAGCTTGCAGTTACTTG
>NZ_JAGPXV010001194.1:0-459 GCF_018070405.1 Micromonospora sp. D75 | reverse complement strand
GTGAGGACGTCGCGGACGGTGCCCGCGACGGTCAGCGCCACGATCAGGTTCACCACCTGGATCGCGGCGACGAGAATGAGCAGCCAGCTGGAAAGCGTCACCACACTGGGACGCGCGCGGGGCGCGGTGCCCGGAGCATCGGCCATGATTCTCCCTTTCCTGGATCAGGTGACCACCGTAGCGATCTCGCACCAGGTCAGCATGTCGGAACGGCTCACCGGTCCGCGGCGCGGCGCAGCCGGCGGTGCTCGGCGGTGACGACACCGAGCAGCGCCAGGTCGAGCGCGACCGCGGAGACCGCGCCGAACTGGTTGACGGTGAAGTTGAAGACCTGCCCGAACAGCAGGTCGACCAGGAGCGCCAGCTTGAACAGCCGGAACGCCTCGGCCCGGTCGCGGCGCAGCAGCCAGGCGGCCCACAGGCCGAGCACGGCCGTGATCAGCGCGCTGGCGCTGACAC
>NZ_JAGPXV010001193.1:0-460 GCF_018070405.1 Micromonospora sp. D75 | reverse complement strand
GTATTGCGTGGCAAATCTGCTTCACCGCGGAGAAAAATATGAATGGCACTTTTCATTGAACGCATTCTGCCGCAACTGTCACTAAGCATAACGCAGGTCCCGCACCGCTTGTGATAATTTCGCCACATCAGAAGCGCGCGCGATCCGGTACGATCAGGGACACATCGATCGGTTGCGAAATGAATTTGCGTTTCTGGCTTTTCCCCACTCTGTTGTCGGCCGTCGTGTGCGCGGCGCCTTGTGCGCAGGCGCAGACGCGCGTCGGCGAAGCCGTCGTAATCCAGAACGAAGTCGTGCGCGTCGCCGCGAGCACGACACCGATCAATGTCGGCGACAGCATGCTGCGCGACGAGACCGTGCGCACCGGCGCCGACAGCGCGGCGCGCTTCGTCATGGCCGACAGCACCAACCTGTCGCTCGGGCCGAGCGCGACGCTCAAGCTCGACCGCACCGTCTTCAA
>NZ_JAGPXV010000131.1:0-11160 GCF_018070405.1 Micromonospora sp. D75 | reverse complement strand
CTCGGCTTGGTGGCGTGAGCCGGCTGTCGACGTCCCCGGTTCGACGGGGGACGTCGACCCACCCGCCTAGGAGAGCCGCTCGATGACCATCGCCATGCCCTGGCCACCGGCCGTGCACATGGTCTCGAGGCCGAACTGGCCGTCCCGCGCCCGCAGCCCGTTGATGAGCGTCGTCGTCATCCGCGCTCCGGTCTGACCGAACGGGTGGCCCAGGGCGATCGCGCCGCCGTGCACGTTGACCTGCTCGGGGTTGGCCTTGAGGTCCGAGATGGAGGGGACGACCTGAGCGGCGAACGCCTCGTTGAGCTCGACGAGATCGATGTCGGCCATCGAGAGCCCGGCCAGGGCGAGGGCCCGCCTCGACGCCTCGACCGGGCCGAGACCCATGATCTCCGGCGAGATCGCCGAGACACCGGTGGACAGGATCCGGGCCAGCGGCGTGACGCCGAGTTCGGCGGCCTTGCGGCTGGACATGATGATGAGGGCGGCCGCGCCGTCGTTGAGCGGGCAGCAGTTGCCCGCGGTCACCGTACCGTCGGGCCGGAAGGCCGGTTTGAGGCCGGACAGCGACTCGGCCGTCACTCCGGCGCGAGGGCTGTCGTCGGTGGCCACGACGGTGCCGTCGGCGAGGGTCACCGGCGTGATGTCGGTGGCGAAGAAGCCCGACTCGATCGCGGCCTGGGCCCGCTGCTGGCTCGTGGCGGCCCACTCGTCCTGCTCGGCGCGGCTCACACCGCGGTGGCTCGCGACGTTCTCCGCGGTCTCGCCCATCGCGATGTAGACGTCGGGCAGTTCATTCGCGTCGCGTGGGTCGGTCCACGGGCCGGCGCCACCCCGTCCGCGGGTGGCGGTGCGCTCCCCCGCCGCGGCGAAGATCGGGTTCTTCGTGTCCGGCATGCCGTCGGACTTGCCGGCGGCGAAGCGCGAGACGGCCTCGACCCCGGCGGAGACGAGCACGTCGGCCTCACCGGAGCGGATGGCGTGCAGCGCCATCCGGGTCGTCTGCAGGCTCGACGCGCAGTACCGCTGCACCGTCGTCCCGGGAACCCGGTCGAGCCCGAGTTCGACAGCGACGACGCGCGCGAGGCCCCAGCCCTGCTCGCCGGCCGGCTGCGCGCAGCCGAGCATGAGGTCGTCGATCTGGGTCGGGTCGAGCGCCGGCACCTGGGCCAGGGCCGCCTGGACCATCTGGGTGGCCAGGTCGTCGGCCCGCATCGAGGCCAACGACCCCTTGAAGGCCCGGCCGATCGGCGAGCGCGCCGCGGCGACGATGACTGCGTCCTGCATTGGTGTCCTCCGGTTCTCGGGCTGGCGCCCGTGACGGCGGTGCCGTCGGTGTCAGGTCTGGTCGGGGCGTCGGGCCTGCCGGCGAGCAGGGCACCGGGGCCGGTGCGCCCGCACGAAGCGCAACGCCGGGCTCACCCGGTGAGCTTGAACTTCTGGATCTTTCCGCTCGCGGTTCGTGGCAGCGCCGCAACGACGGTGAAGCTGCGCGGGCGCTTGAAGTTGGCCAGCCGCTCCCGGCACCACGCCTCGAGCTCGTCGGCGAGCGCCGACTCGTCACCGGTCCAGGCGGGAACGGTCTGCACGAAGGCGCTGCCGACCTCGCCCATCCGCGCGTCGGGGACCACGACGACCGCGACGTCTACGTCGGCGGGATGTTCGGACAGCACCCGCTCGACCTCGGCTGGGTAGACGTTGAAGCCCCCGACCATGTAGACGTCCTTGATCCGGTCGGTGATGCGCAGGTAGCCGTCCTCGTCGACCCAGCCGACGTCACCGGTGTGCAGCCAGCCGTCCTCGTCGATGGCCTGCGCCGTGGCGTCCGGGTCCTCGAAGTAGCCCGCCATCACGTTGTAGCCGCGCACGAGGATCTCGCCCGACTCGCCGGCCGGCAGCGGCTGTCCGTCGAGACCGGCGATCCGCAACTCGGTGCCCGGGATCGCCCGCCCGCAGCTGGTCGAGATCCGTTCGAGGCCGGCGTCGGGCGGGCACACGGTAGCGGTGCCGCACGTCTCGGTCAGGCCGTAGGCGGTGATGACGTCGCGGAAGCCGAGTTCCTCGCGCATCCGGCGCAGCAGCGGCACTGGCACGGTCGTGGCGCCGGTGACGGCCAGGCGTACCGAGCTGAGGTCGTACCTGCCGAGGTCGGGGTGTTCGAGCAGGGACGTGTAGACGGTGGGCGCGCCGGGGAAGACCGTGACCCGTTCCTGCTCGATGAGACGCAGCACGGTCTCGACGGCGAACACGGCGACCGGGATGATCGTGGCGCGTGTGAGGAGGCAGGCCAGGATGCCGGCCCGCCAGCCGAAGCTGTGGAAGAACGGGTTGACCATGAGATAGCGGTCGCCTCGCCGCAGCCCGACGAGTCGGGCCCACTCCCTGTCGACGCGAAGGTTCGAGGCGTGCGAGACCATCGCGCCCTTGGGGTAGCCGGTGGTGCCGGAGGTGAACAGGATGTCGGACACGTCCTCCGGGGCGAGGGCGGCGATCCGTTCGTCGACGACTCCGGGGTCGACCTGGTCGGCCAGCGCGGTGAAGCCCGCCAGGGACCACACGCCGTGATCGGTCTGCTCGCGGCCGGTGGCGGACAGGTCGACGACGGTACGCACCGAGGGCAGCAGTGGCACGGGGCGGCCGACGGCCGGTGACGGCCCGTCGCCGCGCAGCGCGGCCAGGTAGTGGGTGTCCAGGAAGGCGTCGTCCAGGACGACCATCGTGGCCCGGACCTTGGCGATGACGGACCGTGCCTCCGCACCACGGAAGCGGGTGTTGACGGGGCACAGCACGCCGCCCGCGGCCAGCACGCCGAGGGCGCTGACGACCCAGTCGGCGCTGTTCGGGGCCCAGACGACGACGCGGTCCCCCGGCTCGAGACCGTGCGCGACAGCGGCCCGCGCGAACCGGTTGACGGCCGCGTCGAGCTCGGCGAAGGTCATCCGCACGTCCCCGTCGACGAGGGCCTCCAGCTCGGCGGCGTCCTGCGCGGCCTGCCGCAGCAGGGCGGGGATCGTGGTCAACACGTCACTCACGCACATCTCCTCACGCGGAGCCGGTCACTTGTCGGAAACGAAGCACAGACTACCAACCAAGCGCTTGCTAGACTAGCGGCAGCGACGCCGGCGGCACCGACCGGTGAGGCATCTGAAGGAAGGGAACCCGGTGGCAGAGGCATACATCGTGGACGCCGTCCGCACCCCCGTCACGCGACGCGGTGGCGCGCTCGCCAAGATCCACTCCGCCGATCTGGGAGCCGCCGCGCTCACCAGCCTCATGAGTTCCTCGGGGATCGACCCCGGCGCCGTCGAGGACGTCGTGTTCGGCTGCGTCGACACCATCGGCCCACAGGCCGGTGACATCGCCCGCACCGCCTGGCTCGCCGCCGGCCTCCCGCAGCACGTACCCGGCGTCACAGTGGACCGGCAGTGCGGCTCGAGCCAGCAGGCGGTGCACTTCGCGGCCCAGGCCGTCATGGCCGGAGTCAACGACGTCGTGGTCGCCGGGGGCGTGCAGAACATGAGTGCCATCCCCATCTCGGCCGCGATGCTCACCGGTCAGCAGTACGGCTTCGACGACCCCTTCTCCGGGTCGATCGGCTGGCGCGAGCGCTACGGCGACGAGCAGATCTCGCAGTTCCGCTCGGCCGAGATGATCGCCGAGAAGTGGGGCGTCAGCCGGGAGGACATGGAGCGCTTCGCCCTGCGTAGCCACGAGCGGGCCCTGCGGGCCATCGCCGAGGGCCGCTTCGGCCGCGAGATCCGCGCCGTCGGCGACGTCGACACCGACACCTGTCCGCGCGCCGACACGAGCCTGGAGAAGATGGCCGCCCTCGACCCGCTGACCCCCGGCGGCCGGGTCACCGCCGCCGTGGCGAGCCAGATCTGCGACGGCGCGGCGGCCCTGCTCGTCATGAGCGAGCAGGCCGTGGCCGAGCACGGCGTGACCCCGCGCGCCCGGATCCACCACCTGTCGGTACGCGCCGACGACCCGGTGCTGATGCTCACCGCCCCGATCCCCGCCACCGCCCACGCGCTCGAACGCACCGGAATGTCGATCGACGACATCGACCTGTTCGAGATCAACGAGGCGTTCGCCTCGGTCGTGCTCGCCTGGCTCCAGGAGACGGGGGCCGACCCGGAGCGGGTCAACGTCAACGGCGGCGCGATCGCCCTGGGCCACCCGCTCGGCGCCACCGGCGCCCGGCTGATGACCACCCTCCTGCACGAGCTCGAACGCACCGGCGGCCGCTACGGCCTGCAGGTGATGTGCGAGGGCGGCGGCCAGGCCAACGTCACGATCATCGAGAGGCTCTGATGACCCACTCCCCCGAGACGCCCGGCGGCGTCGACCTGACCGGCCAGGTCGCCGTCGTCACCGGAGGCACCCGTGGCATCGGCGCCGAGATCACCCGCGCCTTCCTCAGGGCCGGGGCGCGGGTGATCGTGTGCGGCCGCAGCGAGCCCGAGGAACTGCCCGGGATCGACGGACGCACGCCCGTCTTCGTCCAGTCGGACGTACGCGACCCGGAGCAGGCCAAGGCCCTCGTCGCCGCGGCGGTGGACCGGTTCGGCCGGCTCGACATCCTGGTCAACAACGCCGGTGGCGCACCGAGCGCCGACACCGCGACGGTGTCCCCCCGCTTCGTCTCGGCGGTCGTCACGCTCAACCTGCTCGCCCCGTTCTACGTCGCCCAGCAGGCCAACGAGGTCATGCAGCGTCAGGGCAGCGGGACGATCATCAACATCGGCTCGGTCGCCGGAGCCAACCCGGCCCCGGACACCGCCGCGTACGCCGCGGCCAAGGCGGGCCTGACGATGCTGACCCGGTGCCTCGGGCTCGACTTCGCGCCCGCCGTACGGGTCAACCAGGTGACTGTGGGTCTCGTGCAGACCGAGCTGTCGCATCTCTACTACGGCGACGAGGCGGGGCAGGACCGCGTGGCGCGGACCATCCCCATGCGGCGGATGGCCACCCCGGCCGACATCGCCGCGGCCTGCCTGTTGCTCGTCTCGCCGCTGTCCGCCTACGTCACCGGCACGGAGATCGTCGTCGACGGTGGTGGGGAGATCCCGTCGCGGCACCTGGCCGCCCAGCCGCCCGGCGCCGGTCCGCTCGGCTGAGCGCGCGGGGCATGTACGGCGGAGGGGCCGCACCGGTTCGGTGCGGCCCCTCCGCTCCTGCCTGCCGTGGAGTTCGGCGCCTCGCTCAGAGGCCGGCGAGCGCCGCCACCTCGGCGCGGACCGCCGCCGCAGAGCCGGCCAGCAGCTGGGCCGACTTGCCGCGCTTGAAGAACAGGTGTGCGTGGTGTTCGAAGGTGAACCCGATGCCGCCGTGCAACTGGATCGCCTCGGCCGCGACGGTCATCAGCGTGTCGGCGCACACGAGCTTGGCCAGCGCCGCGTCGTGCGAGCGGGTGGCGGCCCCGGTGCGCAACGTCGTGACGAGGTGGTCGGCGGTGGCCCGCGCCCCGGCGACCGCGACGGCGAGGTCGGCGCAGCGGTGCTTGAGGGCCTGGAACGACCCGATCGGGCGGCCGAACTGCTCCCGCACCTTGAGGTAGTCGACGGTGAGGTCGAGGCAGGCGCGGGCGGCGGCCGCCGACTCCAGCGCGAGCATCGCGCGTACGTGGTCCAGCAGCACCCGGGCACCGTCGCCGCCGGGGGCGTCGACCCGGGTGGCGGCGGCCTCGCGCAGGTGCACGGTGCTCAGCCGCCGGGTCTGGTCGAGCGTCATGTGCGTCCGCACGTCCACCCCGTCGGCGGCCCGGTCCACCGCGTAGACGCCCAGCTCACCGCCTTCGTTGCGGGCGGTGACGAGAACGGCCCGGGCGGCTTCGGCCCCGGCGACGAGGGTCTTCGTCCCGGTCAGCGCCCACTCGTCCCCGGCGCCGGCGGCCCGGGTGGCGGCCTGCCCGAGATCCCAGCCCGCGCCGTCCTCGGCGAGCGCGACGGCCAGGGTCAGCTGCTCGTCCACGACGCGTGCCAGCAGGGGCTCGGCGCTCGGGCCGAGGGCGCGGGCGGCGAGGATCGCGGTGAGGCTCGTCGCGAGCGCGCCCGGCACGAGCCGGGCCCCGAGCTCCTCGATGACGGCGGTCGCGGCGGGCACGTCCAGGCCGAGGCCGCCGAGGTGCTCCGGCACGACGAGGCCGAGCAGGCCCAGCTCGGCCGTGAGCAACTCGTGCAGCAGCGGGTCGTAGCCCCGCTCCCCGACCATGACCTCGTGGGTTCGGCGCAGGTCGGCCTGCCCGTCGAGCACCTCGGCCACGGAGGCACGGATCTCGGCGAGGTCCTCGGGCGTTCCGGTCATCGTCCTCACCTCATCGGGGCAGGCCGAGCAGGCGCTCGGCGATGATGTTGCGCTGGATCTCGTTGGAGCCGCCGTAGATCGTGTTGGCGCGGCTGAAGAGGAAGTGGGTCTGGGCGTCGTCCAGCTCGTACCCGGGCCCGGTGAGCAGCGCCCCGGCCCCCTCGACGTCGACCGCGAGCTCACCCAGCGAGCGGTTCCACGTGGCCCACTGGAGCTTGGAGATCGACGCCTCCAGACCGGACAGCCCCTCACCGGCGGACGCGAGCAGCCGCACCGCCGAGTGCCGCATCACCTCGAGCCCGATGTATGCGTCCACGAGGCGGTCACGCAGCGCCGGCTCCTGCCAGGCGCCGTTGGAGCGGGCCCGGGCGATGACGGCGTCGAGGCGCCGGCGGAAGCCGATCTGCTGGCCGAGGGTGGACACGCCCCGCTCGAAGCCCAGCGTGCCCATGGCGACCTTCCAGCCCTCGCCCTCGGCGCCGACACGGTGCTCGACGGCGGCGACGGCCTCGTCGAAGAAGACCTCGTTGAACTCGCTCGTGCCGGTCAGCTGGGTGATCGGGCGCACCGTCACGCCGGGCTGATTCATCGGCACCAGCAGGTACGACAGGCCCGCGTGGCGGGTCGAGCCGGGATCGGTGCGGCACAGCACGAAGCACCAGTCGGCCAGGTGCGCCAGTGAGGTCCACACCTTTTGCCCGGTGATGACGTAGTGGTCGCCCCGGCGTTCGGCGCGGGTGCGCACCCCGGCGAGGTCCGACCCCGCGCCGGGCTCGGAGTAGCCCTGGCACCAGATGTCCTCACCGCTGGTGATGCGGGGCAGGAAGCGCGCCTTCTGCTCCGGCGTGCCGAACGCGAGCAGGGTCGGGCCGAGCAGCTGCTCGGACATGTGCCCGAGCCGGCCGGGCGCGCCGGCGCGGGCGTACTCCTCGTGGAAGATGACCTGCTGGGCGAGGGTCGCCGGGCGACCGCCGTACTCGGTGGGCCAGGAGAGGCCGATCCAGCCGGCCCGGCCCAGGTGGCGCTCCCACTCGCGGCGCAGCTCGTGCGCCTCGTGCTCGCGTCCCTCGCCGCCGGTGCCGACCGCCTCGGCGAACGGCCCGGTCAGGGCCTCCTGGAGCCAGCCGCGGATCTCGGCCCGGAACTGCTCGTCGCTCACCGGCGCACCCATGTCAGGCACCGTAGACGGGGGTCGGCGGCTCGGAGCGGGCGATGAGGTCGGCGACCACGTCGGTGAGCTCCTCCGGTTCCCATCGGCCGCCCTTGTCGGCGGCCAGCCCGTGGCGCCAGCCGTCGGCGAGCGAGACCTCGCCGCCGGCGACCTCGAAGACGGCGCCGCTGACGGCCCGCGCGGCGTCGGAGCCGAGCCAGACCACGAGCGGGGAGACGTTTGCCGGGTCCATCGCGTCGAAGCCCGTCGCGGGGGCGGCCATCGCCTCGGCGAAGACGGCCTCGGTCATCGGGGTACGGGCCGAGGGGGCGATCGCGTTGACGACGATGCCGTACCGGGCCCACTCGGCGGCCGCGATCTGGGTCAGCGCGGCGATCCCGGCCTTGGCGGCGCCGTAGTTGCCCTGTCCGACGCTGCCCATGAGCCCCGCGCCGGAGGACGTGTTGACCACGCGCGCGGCGACCGGGCGGCCGGCCTTGGCCTCGTCCCGCCAGTAGGCGGCGGCGTGGCGCATCGGGACGAAGTGTCCCTTGAGGTCGACCCGCAGGACCAGGTCCCACTCCTGCTCGCTCATGTTGACAAGCATCCGGTCGCGGTTGATGCCGGCGTTGTTGACGAGGGTGTGCAGCCCGCCGAAGGTCTCGACCGTCTCGCGCACGAGGCGCTCACCGTAGGCCCAGTCGCTGACGTCGCCGGTGCTGACGACCGCGCGACCGCCCAGCGCGCGGATCTCGTCGACGACGGCCTGGGCCGCCGCCCGGCTGCTGTCGATGTCGTTGACGACGACGTTCGCGCCGTGCCGGGCGAATTCGAGGGCGTGGACCCGGCCCAGCCCCTGTCCGGCACCGGTCACGATCACCGTTCGTCCTGCGCAGAAGCCGCTCACGGCACGCCCTTTCACTCGAGGTACGGGAAGAAAACCACACCCGGCACTAGCTATGCAAGCAAGCGCTTGGTAGGGTCCCGGAAACGACAGAAGGATGGCGAAAGACGTGAAAATGTTCTCGGCCCTGCAATTCCGAGACTTCCGCTTCGTACTCCTGACCCTGGTGTTGTCCCAGGCCGGCTACTGGGGCTGCAACATCGCCTTCCAGTCGGTGCTGATCGAGAGCGACGCCACCCCGGCGACGATGGGGGCGCTCTTCTTCTGTCTGCTCGTGCCGTTCACGCTCTTCTCCATCCCGGCCGGCGTGCTGGCCGACGCGGTCGACCGGCGGCGGCTGCAGATCGGCGTGCTCCTGGCGACCACCGTCCTGGCCGGGGTCTGCGCGGCGACGATCGCGGCCAGCATCGTCGCCCTGCCCGTGATGCTCGGGCTCGCCTTCCTCGCCGGCACCGGAATCAGCTTCCTGTCCCCCGTGACCCAGGCCCTCGTGGCAAACACCGTCCCGGCCGAGGCGCTCGGCCATGCCGTCCCGATCCAGGCGGCCGGGCTCAACCTCGCCCGCTCGATCGGCCCCGCGGTCGCCGGGCTGATCCTCGTGGCCTGGGGACCGCTGGGCACGTTCGTGATGTACGCGACGCTCACTCTCGCCGCGGCCGCCGCCGCGGTAGCGGTCCGCACCCGGCGCATCCCGCCGGCCGTCCGGGTGGCCCGGGAGAGCCTGACCACCCAGGTACGCGCGGGGATCCGGCACGCCCGCGAGCGTCCCCCGGCCGCGCTCTGCCTCGTCATCGTCGCGGTGAACGCGTTCTTCGGGTGCGCCTTCACCACCCAGCTCCCCGTCCGGGCGGCCGCGACCACTGACAACCCGGATCCGGTCTTCCCCGTGCTCGTGGCGCTGACCGGGCTGGGCTCGCTCCTCGGCATCCTCGTCGTGGCCCGTCTGTCCGAGCGCATCGCCACCGTGTGGCACGCCGCTGTCACCCTCGTTCTGCTCGGCCTGAGCAACGCCCTGCTCGGCGCCGCCACGACGGTGCCCGTGCTCGCGGCGGCCGCGCTGCTGTGCGGCACGTTCAGCATCGGCGCCATGGTGACCCTGCAGACGGTGGTCCAGAAGGTCGTCGACGACGCGCAGCGCGGCCGGGTGATGAGCCTCTACGTCCTCGGCTGGGGTGGCTTGCCGTTCGGCGCCCTCCTGCTCGGCGGGCTGAGCACGTGGCTCGGCTCCACGACCGCGTTCCTGCTGTACGCCGCCGCATGCCTGGCCACGGCCGCCACCGTGCTCCTGTGGTTGCGTCGCGGACGCGCCGACCCCCTCCCCGCGACCTGACCTCCCCCGGCCCTCCCACCTCCTCAGGAGTTGTCGTGACCGACCAGTCCTCCCCGACCGCGCCCACGGCGGCACTGCCCGTGCCCGCCGACTTCGTCCACCGCGCCGGCGTCGCGCTCGTCACCGGCGGCACCGGCGGCCTCGGCCGGGTCATCGCCCGCGAGCTGGCGCGTCGAGGGTCGGCGGTGGCGATCACCTACCGCACCGACGCCGACGCCGCCCGGCAGGTGCTCGACGAACTGCCGCCCGTCGCGTCCGGCACGCACTCGGCGCACCACCTCGATCTCACCGACGCCGAGGCCACCGCCGCGCTGGTGGCGGAGCTCACCGGGAGCCGCGGGCCGCTGCACACGGTCGTGCACGCGGCCGGGCCGCACGTACCCATGCGGCACCTGTCCACAGTGCGCCCCGAGCAGTTCGCCACGCAGGTCGCAAACGACACGACCGCCTTCTTCACGCTGGTCTCGGCCTGTCTCCCGGCCCTGCGGCAGAGCCGTGGCAACGTCGTGGCGATCACGACCGCGGCGACGACGCGCTATCCCGCCCGGGACGGCCTGTCCGCCGCGCCGAAGGCGGCGGTCGAGGCGCTCGTACGGGCCTTCGCCAACGAGGAGGGCCGCTTCGGCATCCGGTTCAACTGCGTCGGGCCGGGCATGCTCACCGACGGGATGGCCGAGCGGCTGATCTCCTCCGGTGACCTCGACGAGCGCGCCCTGGCCGTCGCCCGGTCCTCGACTCCACTGCGGCGGTTCGGTAGTGCCCTCGACATCGCCGAGGCCGCCTGCTTCCTGGCCAGCGACCGGGCCGGCTTCATCTCCGGGCAGAAGCTCGACGTCGACGGAGGCTTCGGTGTCTGAACCGTCGCGGTCCCTCCCGGTCGAGCTGGACGCGCTGCTCGCCGAGCGGGCCGTCGAACGGGCCCTGCTGCGCTATGCGCGCGGGATCGACCGGATGGACCGGGACCTGGCCGCGAGCGCCTTCCACCCGGACGCCCGGATCACCCTCGGCGGGACCACCGCCGACCGGGACACGATGCTGGACACGGTCTTCGCGCTCGTGGCGCGGCGCACCATGACGATGCACTACCTGACGAACATCCTGGTCGAACTCGACCCGGCCGACCCGGACCGCGCCCGGGCCGAGACGTACGGCATCGCGTTGCAGCGCAGCACGTCCGAACCGCCCCGCGGCAACATCATCAGCGGGTTCCGCTACGTCGACCTGGTCACCCGGCGCGCGGGCGAGTGGCGCGTGCAGGAACGCCTCACCGTCTCCGAGTGGCAGCGGGTCGACGACCTCGCCGGCCAGTGGCCGATCCCCGAGGCGGCACTGCGGGGAGCCCGCGACGCCTCCGACCCGATCAGCAGCCCGTGGCCGCCCGACGGCCCGGCCGCGGAGGCCGGGCCGGACCCGGCCGGCGAGCCCGGGCGCCCCGGTGGGTGACCCGCGGCCGGGGGTCGGCGCCGACGC
>NZ_JAGPXV010001192.1:0-465 GCF_018070405.1 Micromonospora sp. D75 | reverse complement strand
GGGCGCTGTCGGCACCGGCGACACCGACCCGGTGCGCAGCGTCGCCCAGGGCGGGCTGTGGGGCCTGGCCCGGGTCGCCGGGCTGGAACACCCGCAGCTCTGGGGCGGCCTGGTCGACCTGCCGGACGCGCCCGGGCGCGACGACTGGGACCACGCGGTGGGCGTCCTGACCGCGGGCGGCCACGAGGACCAGGTTGCCGTGCGGCCCTCCGGCGTCTTCGTGCGGCGCCTGGTGCGCGCCACGCCGGCGGCCGTCGGCACCGTCGACCGCTGGCAGCCGTCCGGCACCGTCCTCGTCACCGGCGGCACCGGGGCGCTCGGCGCGCACGTGGCCCGCTGGGCGGCGGCCAACGGCGCCGAGCACCTCGTGCTGACCAGCCGCCGCGGCGAACACGCCCCCGGGGCGGCCGAGCTGCGCGACGAACTGACCGCGCTCGGCGCCCGGGTGAGCCTGGTCGCCGCCGA
>NZ_JAGPXV010001191.1:0-466 GCF_018070405.1 Micromonospora sp. D75 | reverse complement strand
ATTTTGTCATGTATCGATAAGGATGAAAATCCGCGAGTGTCTGCTAACCTGAAACTTGATAAAAATGTGCTGACGTTGATTAAGAACCATATGAATATCTTTATTCTTCGCCAGCTTGATTACAAGATTCAAAATATAAATACTCTGGCGCATGATGAAACTGTTGATCCAATGCAACGGGCTACAGTAGCAATCAAAAAATTCGGAAGAATATCAGATTCTGAGGTGACCACTCCTGAATCTGTAGCCGTAGATATGGTAAATCTTATATCAGACGGATGTTTCAATAATTTAAAGAATGCAGATACGTGCATCCTTGATATTGCAAGTAAGATGGGCGAATTCGCTGTAGCTGTTATTAAGCGGTGCAGTAGCTTAGGTATATCGGTATCTGAAATTAAGTCCAAAATATTGTCGATAGCGACGTCTTCTGTAGCTTATGAATTTACTCGGAAGGTATATGAAG
>NZ_JAGPXV010000130.1:0-11226 GCF_018070405.1 Micromonospora sp. D75 | reverse complement strand
CGGGCCGATCGGGTGCCGCCCCCACCGCAGCGCCGTGCCGGTCAGCTCCAGGTCGACGGCGCTGCCCCGGGGTACGGAGGTGACGAACGGGCGGTCCGCCCCGCCGGAGCGGCTCACGTCCAGCCCGGCGCCGCCGAAGCCGACCTGCTCCACGCGCAGCCAGCGCGACATCCGCGTCCGCACCACCGCGAGGTCGTACCCGACCAGGTCCGGGTTGGCCACCGCGACGGTCGCGGCCAGCGGGGAGCCCTCGACCAGGTGGGTGTCCCCGACGCCCAGCTCCAGTTCCGGCAGGCCCGCGGGGCGGCGGCGCAGCGCGTACGCGGTGCCCAGCGCGAACGGCGTGGCGAGCACCACCAGGTCGATGCGGCCGAGCAGGACCGCCGCGACGAGCAGCACGCCGGTGAGCAGCACGGCCCGGCCGAGCGCCCAGGTGGGCGCCCAGCCGCTCGCCGCCTCGGCCCGCTCCATCAGCGCCCGGCGGCGTAGCTGGGCAGCGCGCCGCTGGCCGGGGCGGGCGTGGACTCCAGCACCTCGCCGACCACGAACGCCGGGTCCACCCGGCGCAGCCACATCTCCGGCCGCAGCGTGATCCGGTGCGCGAGCGCGGGCGCGGCCACCGCCTTGACGTCCTCCGGCACCACGTAGTCCCGGTTGGCGAGCACCGCCCGGACCCGGGACAGCAGCAGCAGCGCCAGCGAGCCGCGCGGGGACGCGCCGACGAGCACCGACGGGTGCTCGCGGGTGGCGGCGGTGAGCGCCACGATGTACCGGCCGACCGAGTCCTCGACCACCACGTCCTCCAGCGCTGCCTGCATGGCGCGCAGCGTCGCGGCGTCCACCACCGGCTTGATCTCCGCCTCCTCGCGGCGGCGGGCGATCCGGCGGCGCAGCACGTCCCACTCCTCGTCGTGGCTGGGGTAGCCGAACGACACCCGCAGCAGGAAGCGGTCGAGCTGCGCCTCCGGCAGCGGGTACGTGCCCTCGTACTCGATGGGGTTCGCGGTGGCCAGCACGTGGAACGGCTCGTCCAGGCGGTAGGTCACGCCCTCCACCGAGACCTGCTTCTCCTGCATCGCCTCCAGCAGCGCCGACTGCGTCTTCGGCGGCGTCCGGTTGATCTCGTCGGCGAGCAGCAGGTTGGTGAACACCGGCCCGGCCCGGAAGGCGAAGTCGCCGCTGCTCTGGTCGTAGAGGAACGAGCCGGTCACGTCGGCGGGCAGCAGGTCCGGCGTGAACTGGAGCCGCCGGAAGTCCAGCCCGAGCGCCTGCGCGAAACAGCGCGCGGTGAGCGTCTTGCCCAGGCCGGGCAGGTCCTCCAGCAGCACGTGACCACCGGCGAGGATGCCGGCCAGCACCAGCTCCAGCGCGTCCCGCTTGCCGACCACGACGGTGCCGACCGCCTCCAGGACGGCCCGGGCGAGCCGGCCCACCTCGGCGGGGGCCATGCTCCGGTCCACGTCGTTCATCAGATCTTCTCCAGTTCGGCGACGATCGCCGCGAGGTCGCGCGGCGACGGAGGGCGGCGGGCGGGGGTGGTGAGGAACGTCCACAGAGGCTCGCCGAGCACCGACCGGGCGCGGGCCGGATCGGACTCGCGGGTGACGCCGTGGCGCTGGCGCAGCCGCTCGTCGGCCAGCTCGCCGAGGCGGGGCAGGATGCGTTCGGTGAACCGCTCCCGGTTGTCGGCGGACCAGTCCAGCGGGCGCTCCCAGCCGTTGATCGCGGTGCGCAGCGCGTCCCGGGCGGACCAGTTCCAGGTGCCGGGCTCCTCACCGGCGGGCGTCCGGGCGCCGGCGCGGGGCGGCGGCGGGGGCGACAGCGCGGCGGTGACCCGGCGTACGGCGAGCACGGCGAGCACCCCGGCCACGATGATCCAGATCGGCACCTTCAGGCCGACCGCGCGCAGCCCGACCACTACCACCACCACGACGGCGGCGGTGACCGCGGCGGTACGCAGCAACGCGCGCCCCCGGCCGCCACGGGACGGACGCTCGGCCTCCCCGGCGGGCTCCTCGCCGAACGAGAGCAGGTCGTCGATGCTGGTGCTCACGACGCCTCCCCCGCCAGGCTGGTCAGCTCACCGCGCAGCCGGCGCAGCGCGGCGCGGGCCTGATCCCGGGTGTGCTCGTCGACCGGGTGCGTGGCGTACCGGGCCTCCCGGTAGACGTGCGCGAACCCGTCGAGCACGTCGGCGCTGGCGATCGCCGGGATGCCGGCCTCCGGGTCGCCGCGCAGCAACCGGGCCACCAGGTCGGTCGGGGTGTCGCCGGTGTGCCGGGGCACGCCCGCGTCCTCGGCGGCCTCCTCCAGGCGTACCCAGCAGGCGATGACGGCGGTACGCGGGTCGGTGGAGCGGTCGTCCAGTTCGACGAGCCCGGCGTCGAGCGCGGCCACCACCTCACGCGCGGTCCCCTCGGCGGTACGCCGGGTGCGCCGCACCGGCACCGCGCGAGTCGTCCGCCGCAGCGCGCCCCGGAGCACGTTCCACAGCACGTACCCGATGGCGCCCAGCACCGCCGCGGACAGCAACGCCACGGCGGCGGTGGCCAGCCAGCCGGGCACACCGCCCGACGTGGACTCACCCACGTCGCGGGGTTCCACCGGGTACGACGGCACCGCCTCCGGCGACGGGTAGTCCGGCACGTACGGGATGGTGTCGGCAGCGGGCGGGATCCGGCTGGCCCCGATTGCGGAGTGACCGGCGGCGAACGCGGCGAGCGCGAGCAGCACCGTCACCGCGGCGACCGGCCACCACCTGCGCAGTACGCCGAAATCCATCCCACCGCCTCAGGTGTTCCTCAGTCCACCCCGGCCAGGTCCTTCGCCCGGGTGAACACGTCGTCCAGCATCGCCGGTGTGAGCCGGCCGGTGAACGTGTTCTGCTGGCTGACGTGGTAACAGCCCAGCAGGTCCGGCACGGACTCGCCGGACCAGTGTGCCCCATGACCGAACGCCGGTCGCGGCGTGGGCGGCCGCTGCCCGTACACCTGACGGAGCACCGGCCACCACGCGGCCCACGCGAACGCCCCCAGCGCGACCACGACGCGCACCGTTGGCCGGATCAACTGGACCTCACGGTGCAGCCACGGCGCGCAGGTGTCCCGCTCGGCCGGGGTGGGTTTGTTGTCCGGCGGCGCGCACCGCACGGCCGCGAAGATGCGGGTCTCGCGCAGCGTCAGGCCGTCGTCGGCGGAGACGCTCGTCGGCTGGTTGGCCAGCCCGGCCCGGTGCAGCGCGGCGAACAGCACGTCACCGGACCGGTCCCCGGTGAAGATCCGGCCGGTGCGGTTGCCGCCGTGCGCGGCCGGCGCCAGACCGAGAATGGCGATGCGCGCGTCCGGCGGGCCGAGGCCGGGCACCGGCCGTCCCCAGTAGTCCTGGTCGCGGAACGCGGCGCGCTTGACCCGCGCGACTTCCTCCCGCCACGCCACCAGGCGCGGGCAGGCGAAGCAGTCGCTGACCGCGCCGTCGAGGTCGGCCAGGTCGGCCGCCCGCGCGGCGCGGGCGACCACGTCCTGTGGGGTACGCGACTCAGCCAAGCTTCGCCCGGAACAGTTCCAGCGTGCGGGCCCAGGCGGTGGCGGCAGCCCGCTGGTCGAAGTGCTCCGGCCGGTCCTCGTTGAAGAACGCGTGCGCGGTGCCCGGGTAGTCGAACGTCTGGCAGGTGCCACCGGCCGACTCGATGGACCGGCGGACGCTCTGCACCCCGTCGGCCGCGGAGAGGCCGTCCGCCTCGGAGCAGTGGATGAGCGCGGCCTTCCCGGCGTAGCCGGCCCAGCCGCCTTCGTCCGCCGCTCCCACGGCCATGCCCTCCCAGGGCAGGCGCGGGTAGAACCCGGCGGTGGCCACGATGCGCTCGGAGAACGTGCCCGACCACAGGGCCAGGCTGGCGCCCGCGCAGAACCCGGCGCAGCCCACCTTGCCGGCGACCTCGGGACGGCTCGCCAGGTATTCGGCGGCAGCGGCGATGTCGCTCGCCGCCTCGTCCATCTGGGAGCTGTTGAGCATCAGCCGCGGCTCGGTCGGCTTGACGGCCGGGCCGCCGTGCCGGAAGTCGGGCGCGAGCGCGACGAAGCCGGCCTCCGCGAAGCGGTCGACCACGGCGCGTACGTGGGGTACGAGACCCCACCAGTCCTGGATGACGATGACCGCCGGGCTCGCCGCACCGCCGGAGGGTATCGCGAGATACCCCTCGCTCGTCCCCCCGTTGCCGGTGAAGCTCACCATCTCGCCCATGGGCCTGTCCTCCTTGCGGTCAGTCAACGTTGGCTGGTCGCACAGTTGGCTGTTATGTGCCGGTAGCGTGCCACGCGGTCAGCGGCCCGGGGAAGACAGAACAACAGTGGCATTCACCTCCTGTAGACCTCACAGACCAGTGGCGGACGCCCCGCACCACAGCCCCGGCGAGATCTTGGAAGATTGCGGCCCCTATGAGGGCCGTTTCCTTCCAAGATCTCGCGGGATCGAGCGCGCTCAGGGAGTTGACGTGGGTTCCGGGGAAGCGCTGGTGGTGGGCGCGGTGGGGGTGGCACTGCCGGTGGGGGTGGCACTGCCGGGGGGCGCGAATGCGGGCGGGGCGATCGACGGCGAAGGCGGTGGGCCGAACGGGGCCTGCTCGGGGCAGTACGGGTAGGTGTTACGCATCTCCGGCACCGCGCCCGTGTCAGCCATGCAGCTCGGCCAGCCGAGCGTGATCGGCACGCCGTTCTGGTCGAAGAGCCGCGCGTCGCGAATCAGCCGCCCCTGCTGGTCGTAGACGAAGACGTCCTCGATCCGGTCGTACCTGTGGTCCACCGACGTCTGCTCGTAACTGCCGTAGACGTCGGTGTCGGCGCGCTCGTCCACCTGGGCCAGCACGGCGAAGGAGAACAGCAGCAGCGCGGCGGTGGCGATCTGGTGCAGTTGGCGCCGCCACCCGGTGATCCCGGCGGATCGGCGACCCCACCACATGGACGCGACGATCGCGCCGATGAGCAGCAACAGCCCCATCGAGCTGTTGCCGTCCAGCCGGGGCACCAGGCCGGACCGGCCGTCCACCATCCACGCCACGATCAGCGCGGCCAGCCATCCGCGCACCAGCCACCAGGCCGGACGCAGCGGGCGCAGGAAGTCGCTCACCGTCTCGTGCCCGAGCACCGGGCCGAGCTGGCGGTCGAGCAGACGCAGCTGGGTAGCCGCCTCCCGCCGGGCCTCGGCGAGGCGGTGGAAACGCGCCGGCCGCCGGCTCGGCTGGGCACCGGCGACGGCGCGCAGCTCGGCGGCGTACGCCTCGGGGGTGCCCAGCCGGTCGACCAGCGTGCCCTCGCCCTCGGCGGCGACCTCCGCGAGGTGTTCCGGCAGTTCCTCGGTCAACTCGTCGCGGACCTCCGGCGGCAGGTCTGCGAGCGCCGCCCGCACCCGGTCGACGTAGTCCGTGATCTCCTGCCCCATGACGGTCATGCCGCCATCCCCCGATCGTCGAGCAGCGCGTCCATGGTGGTGGCGAACGAGCGCCAGGTCTTGCCGGAGCGGGTGAGCTGGTCACGCCCGGCGGCGTTGAGCGAGTAGTACTTGCGGTGCGGCCCGGACTCGCTCGGCACCACGTACGTGGTGAGCAGACCGGCCGCGAACAGCCGGCGCAGCGTGCCGTAGACCGAGGCGTCGCCGACCTCGGTGAGACCGGCCTCGCGTAGCCGCCGCAGGATGTCGTAGCCGTACCCGTCCTCGTCCTTGAGCACGGCGAGCACCGCGAGGTCGAGCACGCCCTTGAGGAGCTGCGTGGTATCCACGCTCCGCACACTAGTGCGCAATACGCACTACCGTCAACGACACAGCACCTACAGGCGGGCGGTCCATCCGATGAAACGGTCGAACAGATCGGCCCTTCTTGTTGACCAAGGAGTTGGCGGCCCCGGAGGCGTCCGGATCGGACACAAACTCCTTGATCACCGCCGGAAGGGGCCAGAGGGCTAGGCGAGGCTCCAGGCGATGCCGTCGAGGATGTCGTGCTCGGAGGCGACCACCGACGGCATCCCGGCCCGCTCCATGATCACTCGCAGCACCAGCGCGCCCGCGCCGATCACGTCGGCCCGCCCCGGGTGCATCACCGGGTACGCCAGCCGCTGCTCACTGCTCTTGCCCAGCAGGTCGGCGGTCACCTCGGCCACCTGCTCGTACGAGACGCGGGCGTGGTGGATGCGGCTCGGGTCGTACTCCTGGAGCCCTTGCGCCAGCGCGACCACGGTGGTGACCGAACCGGCCAGCCCGACCAGCGTGGCGGCCTCGCGGCCGGGCACGGCGGCGAGCGCGCGGTCGACGGCGGCGGCGATGTCGGCCTCGGCGGCGGCGATCTGCGCCGCGGTCGGCGGGTCGCCGTGCAGGTGGCGCTCGGTCATCCGGACGCAGCCGATGTCCACCGAGATCGCGCCCCGGACGCCGTCGGCGCGGGTGCCGACGACGAACTCGGTCGAGCCGCCGCCGATGTCGACCACCAGGTACGGCGGTTCGGCGTCGGCGGGCAGGCCGCGCACCGCGCCGGTGAACGACAGGCGTGCCTCCTCGTCGCCGGTCACGACCTCGGGCGGCACGCCGAGCGTGCGCTCGACCATCGTCCGGAAGTCGGCGGCGTTGGAGGCGTCCCGGGAGGCCGAGGTGGCGCACATGCGGACCCGGTCGGCGCCGGACTTCTCGATCTCGGCCGCGTAGTCGGCGAGCGCCACCCGGGTCCGCTCGATGGCCTCCGGGGCGAGCATGCCGGTCTGGTCGACGCCCTGCCCCAGCCGCACGATCTCCATCCGCCGGCTGACGTCCACGAGCGGCGCCGTTTCCCCGGCCGAGGGGTCGGGCAGGTCGGCGATCAGCAGTCGGATCGAGTTGGTCCCGCAGTCGATGGCTGCCACACGCGCACTCACGGCGCCCACCCTACGGCAGCCCGCCCGGGGCAGCTCAGAGGCGCAACAGCATGCGGGAGTTGCCCAGGGTGTTGGGCTTGACCCGTTCCAGGTCCAGGAACTCCGCGACACCCTCGTCGTACGAGCGCAGGAGCTGCTCGTAGACCGGCTGCGGCACGGGCGCGCCGTCGATCTCGCGGAAGCCGAACGAGCCGAAGAAGCCGGTCTCGAACGTGAGCACGAAGATCCGGGCGATGCCCAGGTCGCGCGCCGAGTCGATCAGCTCACCGACGATCCGGTGCCCGATCTTGTGGCCCCGGCAGGACGGGTCGACCGCCACCGTCCGGATCTCGGCCAGGTCCTCCCACATCACGTGCAACGCGCCGCATCCGACCACCGTGCCGTCCGGCGTCACCGCGACCCGGAACTCCTGCACGTCCTCGTACAGCGTCACAGTCGCCTTGCTGAGCAGCCGCCGGTCGTCGGTGTAGGTGTCCACCAGCCGCCGGATGCCGCGCACGTCGGCGGTGCGGGCCCGGCGCACAGTGATCTGGTCGGCGCTCATCTCACTCCGCCGGCACGTCCACGCAGGGGCCGGCGGCCCACCACTTCTCCACCAGCGCCAGCGTCTCGTCGCCGAACGGGTTGACCCCCGGCCCGGCGGCGAGCGCGTGCCCCAGGTGCACGTGCAGGCACTTCACCCGCCCCGGCATGCCACCGGCCGAGATGCCGGCGATCTCCGGCACCTCGCCGATCGCCTCCCGGCGGGTCAGGTAGTCCTCGTGCGCCGCCCGGTAGCGCGCGGCCAGCTCCGGGTCCTCGGCGAGCCGCTCGGCCATCTCCTTCATCAGCCCGGCCGACTCCAGCCGGCTGCACGCCGCCGTGGCACGCGGGCAGGTCAGGTAGAACAGCGTCGGGAACGGCGTGCCGTCGGCCAGCCGGGGCGTCGTCTCCACCACGTCGGGCAGGCCGCACGGGCACCTGTGGGCCACCGCACGGGTGCCGCGCGGCGGGCGTCCGAGCTGCGCGGCCACCGCGGCCAGGTCGGCCTCGGTGGCCGGCTGGCGTTCCGGCGGGGGTACGGAGTCCGCCGCCGGCTCCTGCGGTGGTACGACGCTCAAGGTTGTGCCTCTCGAATCAAAGCTCACTTGTCCTGGCGCTCGGCGTTCGCCGCCCGCACGCTCGACCACAGGGTGTCGTACCAGGGCTCCGGCGCGGTCGGCGCCCCCGGCTTCGCGTCCTTGCCGGCGTCCTTGGCCGCGCCCTCCGGGTCGGAGAGCACCACCAGCAGCGTCTCGCCCGGCTTGCCCATGAAGAACCGCTCCCGGGCCTGCGTCTTGACGTACTCCGGGTCTTTCCACTTGGCCGCCTCGGCGGTGAGCCGCTCGATCTCGGCCCGCTGGGCGGCCTGCGCGGCCTCCATCCGCTCGATGTCCGCCTGCTGGTCCAGGTAGACCCGGACCGGATAGGTGTACGCCAGCGCGAGCGCGATCAGCACCGCGAACAGCACTGTGGCGCGCCCGGTGAAGCGCCGGGGTTGGGGTGCGGTGAGCCGCTTGACCGGACCACCGGCAGCGGTACGCCGGGCCGCGGCGGGGCGGCTCGCGGAGCGTACGCCGTCGCTGGCCCGGGACGCGCCGGGTGACCGGCCGGCGGCGCGCGTCTCCGCGCGGACGCCGTTGTCGCGGGCCGTGGACCGGACCCGGGCGCCGCCCGTCCGGCCGGGCTGACCCGGCCGACGGGCGGGCCGCTGGCCACCCGGTGTGCGGCGCTGCTGCATCGTCACACCCCTCCCCCGGAGCGCTCGCTCAGGCCGAACGGTAACGCGGGAACGCGCCGGCGCCGGCGTACCGCGCCGCGTCGGCCAGCTCCTCCTCGATCCGCAGGAGCTGGTTGTACTTGGCCACCCGGTCCGAGCGGGCCGGGGCGCCGGTCTTGATCTGCCCGCAGCCGGTGGCGACGGCCAGGTCCGCGATGGTGGTGTCCTCGGTCTCGCCGGAACGGTGGCTCATCATGCACTTGAAGCCGGCCCGGTGAGCCAGGTCGACGGCGTCCAGCGTCTCGGTGAGCGAGCCGATCTGGTTGACCTTCACCAGCACCGCGTTGGCGGCCTGCTCGGCGATGCCCCGGGCGATGCGCTGCGGGTTGGTCACGAACAGGTCGTCGCCGACGATCTGGATCCGGTCGCCGAGCGCGGCGGTCAGGGTGGCCCAGCCGCTCCAGTCGTCCTCGGCCAGCGGGTCCTCGATCGACACGATCGGGTAGTCGCCGGCGAGCTTGGTGTAGTAGTTGCTCATCTCCTCGGCGCTCTTCGCGGTGCCCTCGAACGTGTACGTGCCGTTGTCGAAGAACTCGGTGGCGGCCACGTCGAGCGCGAAGACGATGTCGGTGCCGAGCCGGTAGCCGGCCTTCTCCACCGCCTCGGCGATCAGGTCCAGCGCGGCGGCGTTGGTGGGCAGGTTCGGGGCGAAGCCGCCCTCGTCACCCAGGCCGGTGGACAGGTCCTTCTTCTTCAGGACCGACTTCAGCGCGTGGTAGACCTCGGCGCCCGAGCGCAGCGCGTCCCGGAACGTCGGCGCGCCGATCGGCGCGATCATGAACTCCTGGATGTCGACGTTCGAGTCGGCGTGCGCGCCACCGTTGAGGATGTTCATCATCGGCACCGGGAGCAGGTGCGCGTTCGGGCCGCCCAGGTAGCGGAACAGGCTCAGCTCGGCGCTGCCCGCGGCGGCCTTGGCCACGGCCAGGGAGACGCCGAGGATGGCGTTCGCGCCCAGCTCGCCCTTGTTGTCCGAGCCGTCGATGTCGATCATCTTCTGGTCGATCAGCCGCTGCTCGCTGGCCTCGTAGCCGATGAGCTGGTCGACGATCCGGTCCTCGATGTTGGCGACGGCCTTCTCGACACCCTTGCCCAGGTAGCGGTCCTTGTCACCGTCGCGCAGCTCGACCGCCTCGAAGGCGCCGGTGGAGGCGCCGGACGGCACCGCGGCGCGGGCGATCGTGCCGTCGTCGAGCCCGACCTCGACCTCGACCGTCGGGTTGCCCCGCGAGTCCAGGATCTCCCGGGCGACGATTCCCTCGATGGTTGCCACTGAGTCGCTCCTCGTTTGTGTGGTTCCGGTCCGATAGGGCCGCGACGGTGCGGCTGAGGCAGGTGTTGAACGCAGCGTATCGGTCCCCGCCCCGCCGTACGCCGCTCGGGGCGGCCCCCGAGGCGCTTGCTGAGACGGACATTCCCGGATTACCGGTCGTCAACCGGCAACCGGTTTGCGAGAGGTTGCGTCGATCGACAAGGCTGGGCATCATGCCTGCCGCCTCGACGACTCTCCGCGTGCTCGCCGCCTCGGTCATCGCGTCGCTCTCGGTCACCGGCTGCCAGGCCCTGGACGACGCGGGCGTCGCGCTCGGTCGGGCCGACCTGGTCAACGACCTCGCCGCGCGGATGGATCGGGCGCTGGAGCAGACCTGGGCCGCCGACTACCAGCTCGACGGCGGTCGCACCGCCTCGATCGCGCAGACCAGGAAGCCGCTGCGCTCCACGTACACCTGGCCCGGCGGCAAGATCACGGTGACCCAGGAGTCGGTGACCCGGTGCGCGAGCACCGCCGCCCGCACCTCCTGCACCGTGTCTCCGCCCGTGCTCACCGCCGGGAAGCCCTCGGTGATCGTCTACGACGAGGCACGCAAGCAGGGCCTGGTCACGCCCCCGGCGGTGATCCGGCTGCTCACCGAGGCCGCGCTCGCGCCGGACGCGGTCATCGAGCAGAGCGACACCACGCTGGCCGGGCACCACGCCACCTGCGTGAACGTCACCCACGACGGTGAGCGCTTCAGCACCTGCGTGACGAACGAAGGCGTGCTGGGCAGCTTCTCCGGCACGATCGACGGCAAGCCGGCCGAGGTGACGCTGAGCCGCTACACCGAGAGCGTCGAGGCCGCCGCGTTCGCCGTGCCGGCCGGTGCGGGCGTGGTGGACCGCCGACCCGCCACGTCGTGACCCCGCCCGACGGCGCCGGGTTCCGGCCCGCCGCCGATCACGGGCGGCCGCCGCAGCCGGGCGACCTGGCGCTGCCGGTCGCCGGCCGGAAACTGCTGACCGGCCCGGACGCCGCGCAGCCGCTGCGCATCGGCGCGCTGCCCGGCGACCTCGCCTGGACACCCGTCGGCACGCTCGACGGCACCCCGGCGTGGGCGGCCGAGGTCACCGACCCCGAGTCGCTGCCCGGCCGGTGGCGCGGCTGGCGCGGCCTCGCCGCCGAACTGCCCGCACCCCACGCCGACCTGGCCGGGCGGGCGCTCGCCGTGGTCACCTGGCGGCGTACGCACAGGTGGTGCGGGGCGTGCCGGGCCGAGC
>NZ_JAGPXV010000013.1:0-24332 GCF_018070405.1 Micromonospora sp. D75 | reverse complement strand
GTGCGGTGGTGCCGGGACCGTCAGACGTTCGGCCGGCCGCTCGTTTCGCGGCAGGTGGTGCGGCACCGGCTGGCCGAGATGCACTCCCGCACCGAGGCGGCCCGGGCGTACGTGCACGAGGTCGCCGAGCGGGTCGCCGCCGGGCAGCCGGTGGTGACCGAGGTGGCGATCGCGAAGAACGTGGCGGTGTCCGCGTGCGACTTCGTCGTCGACGCGGCGCTGCAACTGCACGGCGGTTTCGGCTACATGCGTGACGCCGAGGTGGAGCGGCACTACCGCGACGCCCGGCTGCTCGGCATCGGCGGCGGCGCCACCGAGATCATGAACGAGATCATCGCGAAGGGCATGGGCCTGTGAGCACGACAGTTCTGCAGAGCACGATCGACCCGTCCGCGCCCGCCTTCACCGCCAACCGGGAGGCGCTGCTGGAACGCCTCGCCGAACTGGAGGCGGCGCTCGACCAGGCCCGGGGTGGTGGCGGCGAGAAGTACGTGACCCGCCATCACGGTCGCGGCAAGCTGCTCCCGCGGGAGCGGATCGAGCTGCTGCTCGACCCGGACAGCCCGTTCCTGGAGCTGTCGTCGGTGGCCGCGTTCGGCACCGACTTCCCGGTCGGCGCCAGCACCGTGACCGGCATCGGCGTGGTCGAGGGCGTCGAGTGCCTGATCGTGGCGAACGACCCGACGGTACGCGGGGGCGCGATCAACCCGTGGTCGCTGGCGAAGACCCGGCGGGCGGGTGAGATCGCGGCGGCGAACCGGCTGCCGATGGTGAACCTGGTCGAGTCGGCCGGGGCGGACCTGCCCACCCAGGCGGAGATCTTCATTCCGGGCGGCCGGGTGTTCCGGGACCTGACCCGACTGTCGGCGCAGCGGATCCCGACGGTGAGCGTGGTCTTCGGCAACGCCACCGCCGGTGGCGCGTACGTGCCCGGCATGTCGGACTTCACCATCATGATCCGGGACCGCTCGCAGGTCTACCTGGCCGGGCCGCCGCTGGTGAAGATGGCCACCGGCGAGGTCACCGACGACGAGTCGCTGGGCGGCGCGGCGATGCACGCCACCACGTCCGGTCTGGCCGACTTCCTCGCCGAGGACGAGCGCGACGGGATCCGGCTGGCCCGGCAGTGCGTCCGCCGGCTCAACTGGCGCAAGCAGGGCCCGCCGCCCCGCAACCCCCATCCGCTGCCACCCCGGTACGACCCGGAGGAGCTGCTCGGCATCGCCAGCGCCGACCTGAAGGTGCCGTTCGACCCGCGCGAGGTGCTGGCCCGGGTACTCGACGACAGCGCGTTCGACGAGTTCAAGCCCGGCTACGGCACCGCGCTCGTGACCGGCTGGGGTGAGCTGCACGGCTACCCGGTCGGTGTGCTGGCGAACGCCCGTGGCGTGCTGTTCAGCGAGGAGGCGCAGAAGGCCGCGCAGTTCATCCAGCTCGCCAACGCGGCGGACACACCGCTGGTCTTCCTGCAGAACACCACCGGTTACATGGTCGGCACCGAGTACGAGCAGCGCGGCATCATCAAGCACGGCGCCCTGATGATCAACGCGGTGTCGAACTCGAAGGTGCCGCACCTGACCGTCAACCTGGGCGCCTCCTACGGCGCCGGCAACTACGGCATGTGCGGCCGGGCGTACGAGCCGCGGTTCCTGTTCACCTGGCCGAACGCGAAGTCGGCGGTGATGGGCCCGGCGCAGCTCGCCGGGGTGCTGTCCATCGTGGCCCGGCAGGCCGCCGCCGCCCGGGGCCGCGAGTACGACGAGGACACCGACGCCGCCATGCGGATGATGGTCGAGCAGCAGATCGAGTCGCAGTCCGGCGCGCTGTTCCTGTCCGGGCGGCTCTACGACGACGGGGTGATCGACCCCCGGGACACCCGTACCGTCCTCGGGCTGTGCCTGTCGGCGATCCACAACGGACCGGTGAAGGGCGCCGACGGTTTCGGCGTCTTCCGGATGTAGGGGGCGTACTCAAATGATCACCAAGCTTCTGGTTGCGAACCGGGGCGAGATCGCCCGCCGGGTCTTCGCCACCTGCCGCGCCCTCGGCGTGGCCACCGTCGCCGTGCACTCCGACGCGGACGCCGACGCGCCGTTCGTCGCCGACGCCGACCAGGCGGTACGGCTGCCGGGCAACACCCCGGCCGAGACGTACCTGCGCATCGACGCCATCCTCGACGCGGCCCGCCGGTCCGGCGCGGACGCCGTCCACCCCGGTTACGGCTTCCTGGCCGAGAACGCCGAGTTCGCGGCGGCGGTGACCGACGCGGGTCTGACCTGGGTCGGGCCGTCCGCGAAGGCGATCGCGGCGATGGGCGACAAGATGGCCGCCAAGGCGCTGCTCGCCGACGCGGGCGTGCCGATGCTGCCCACCTGGACCGACCCGGCCGAGGTCACCGCCTTCCCGGTGCTGGTCAAGGCCGCCGCCGGTGGCGGCGGCCGGGGCATGCGGATCGTCCACGACGCGGCCGGGCTGGCCGAGGCCGTCGCGGGCGCGCGCCGCGAGGCGGCGGCGGCGTTCGGCGACGGCACGGTCTTCATCGAGCGGTACGTGGAACGCGGCCGCCACGTCGAGGTGCAGATCTTCGGCGACACCCACGGCACCGTCGTGGCCCTCGGGGTACGCGACTGCTCGATCCAGCGCCGCCACCAGAAGATCGTCGAGGAGGCGCCCGGCGTGCTGCCCGACGACGTGCGCGCGGCGCTGCACGAGGCGGCGGTGGCCGCCGGGCGGGCCGTCGACTACGTCGGCGCGGGAACAGTGGAGTTCCTGCTCGCGCCGGACGGGCAGGTGCACTTCCTGGAGATGAACACCCGCCTCCAGGTGGAACACCCGGTCACCGAGCTGACCACCGGGCTGGACCTGGTACGGCTGCAACTGCTCGTCGCCGAGGGCGAGCCGCTGCCGGTCACCACCACGCCGCCGGCCGACGGCCACGCCATCGAGGTACGGCTGTGCGCCGAGGACCCGGCCCAGGGCTTCCGTCCGGCCACCGGCACGCTGCACCGGTTCGCGATCCCCGGGGTCGCCGCCGAGTTCGGTCCGGCCCGGGGGCTGCGCCTGGACTCGGGCGTGGTGGACGGCTCGACGGTGAGCGTGCACTACGACTCGATGCTGGCGAAGCTCGTCGCCTGGGCGCCCACCCGCACCGAGGCGGCCCGCGCCCTGGCCGGCGCGCTGGCCCGCGCCGAGCTGCATGGCGTGGCCACCAACCGGGACCTGCTGGTACGCGTGCTGCGCAGCCCGGAGTTCGCCGCCGTGGACGTCGACACCGGCTTCCTGGACCGGCACCCGGAGGTGTTCGAGCCGCTGCTGCCGGCCGAGCAGCTTCCGGTGGTGGCGCTGGCCGCCGCCCTGGCCGCTGCCGCCGCGCGCCGGGCCGCCGCCCCGGTGCTGGCCGGGCTGCCGTCGGGCTGGCGCAACGTGCCTTCCTTCCCGCAGGTCACCCGGTTCACCGGCCCGGGCGACGAGGAGATCGAGGTCCACTACCGCCTGGACCGCACCGGCGCCCTCGCCGAGTGGGGAAGGAAGGGCCCCCTCTTAACGGATCCGGTAGAGGAAGGGTCCCCTGTTAACACCGAGCTGCCGGTGGTCGAGCTGGTGACAGCCGCCCCGGACCGGGTGGTGCTCGACGTCGACGGGGTTCGGCGGGCCTTCCGCGTACACCGGGTGGGGTCGTCGGTCTTCGTGGACGGCCCGGACGGGGCGGCGAGCCTCACCGAGCTGCCCCGCCTGCCCCTGCCCACCGCGGAGCTGGCGGCCGGGTCGCTGCTCGCGCCGCTGCCCGGGGCGGTCACCCGGGTGCACGTCGAGGTCGGTCAGCGCGTCGCCGCCGGTGACCTGCTGCTGACGCTCGAAGCGATGAAGCTCGAACATCCCGTGCTCGCCCCCGCCGACGGCGTGGTGACGGAACTGCCGGTGCCCGCCGGCGGCCAGGTCGAGACGGGTGCCGTACTGGCCGTCGTGGACCCCGAGGAGGACCCCCAGTGAACTTCGACCTCACCCCCGAACAGGACCAGCTCCGCGATGCGGTACGGGAGCTGGGACGCAAGTACGGCCATTCCTACTTCGTGTCGAAGGCCAAGGCCGGCGAGCACACCACCGAGCTGTGGCACGAGGCCGGCCGGCTGGGCTACCTGGGCGTCAACATCCCCACCGAGTACGGCGGCGGGGGCGGCGGCATCACCGACCTGGCGCTGGTGTGCGAGGAGCTGGCCGCGACCGGCTGCCCGCTGCTGCTCCTGGTGGTCTCCCCCGCCATCGCCGCCACGATCATCAGCAAGCACGGCACGGAGGAGCAGCGCAAGAAGCACCTCCCCGGGCTCGCCGACGGCTCCGAGAAGATCGTCTTCGCGATCACCGAGCCGGACGCCGGTTCGAACTTCCACCGGCTCTCCACGGTGGCCCGCCGCGACGGCGACGACTGGCTGCTCAGCGGCCGGAAGATCTACATCTCCGGCGTGGACGAGGCCGGGCACGTCCTCGTGGTCGCTCGCACCGAGGACGCGTCCACCGGGAAGTTGAAGCCGGCGCTGTTCATCGTGCCGACCGACGCGCCGGGCCTGGAGAAGTCCAAGCTGGACATGGAGATCCTGTCGCCGGAGAACCAGTTCCTGCTCTTCCTCGACGACGTCCGGCTGCCCGCCGACGCGCTCGTCGGCGAGTCGCTCGACGCCGGGCTGCCGGCGCTGTTCGCCGGGCTCAACCCGGAGCGCATCACGGTGGCCGCGATGGGCGCCGGCACCGGCCGGTACGCGATCGACAGGGCGAGCGACTACACCGCCACCCGCAAGGTGTGGGGCGGGAACTCGATCGGCTCGCACCAGGGCGTGGCGCACCCGCTCGCGCACGCGGCGGTACAGGTCGAGCTGGCCCGTCTGATGATCTACAAGGCGGCGACGCTGTACGACGCGGGTCGCGACCTGGAAGCGGGCATCTCCGGCAACATGGCCAAGTACGCGGCCGGTGAGGCCGCCGCGCTCGCCGTCGACACCGCCGTCCAGGCGCTCGGCGGGGCCGGCATGACCACCGAGTACGGCGTGTCGACGCTGCTCGGCGCGGTACGCGCGGGCCGGATCGCCCCGGTCAGCCGCGAGATGATCCTCAACTTCGTCGCCCAGCACGTCCTCGGCCAGGACAAGTCCTACTGACCGAGGTGGGCCCGGGGTACGGCGGGTGCCCGATCACCTGCCGTACCCCGGGGGTCCGTCACTGGGCGGTGTGGTCGAGGAGACCTCGGCCTCGCCACTCCCGGATCGACGCTCACGGTAGCGGCTTCCCAACCCGGAGCGATACGGCAGCCGGCCAACAGATGTAACGATTTTTGCTCGATCGACGCTTCTGGCGCTCCGAAGTGGAGCGTGACTGACGGGAAGCCGTCTCGGTCCGCCGGTTGACAGGTTGCCGCGCTGGGCCATGCTTGTCGGGTGAGATCGTTCCCGAAGCCCGATGCGCGGGCGAAGGCCGTCGTCGCGTCCCTGGCGACGGTTGCGGCGGTGGTGGCCCTCGCGGTGTGGCGCCCGCCCGGCATCCTGTCGGTCGTGCTGGCCCTGGTCTGCGTCGTGCTGGGCATGATCGCCGGGGTGACGATCACCGCGGCCCGCCAGCCCGTCAGCGGTGGTGGGCACACCCCGTCGCCCGAGACCTGGCTGCCCGAGGCCGGGTACGGAGTGGACGCCGACACGCTCGAGGCGATCGACCCCCGGGCGGTACGGAACCTGCGCGCCCCCGGCGGCCATCCGGTCGACGCGGACACGCTCGAGACGCTGGACCCGCGGGCGGTACGCGGCCTGCGGACGCAGACCGCGGTGGACGCCGACACGCTGGAGACGCTCGACCCGAGGTCGGTGCGGCAGAGCCGAGGGCTCAGCGGCCGGTGAGCGTGGGCCCGGCGAGCGCGTTCACTCCCCGCCCGGCCAGGCACCGGTAGGTGCGGTCGGCGTCGGTCTCCGGCGGCAGCACCTCGAGGTTCCATCCGTTCGCCGGGTCCGCGCCACTGACCACCCGGAACGTGTCAGGGTTGCACACCTTGCCGACGGCCGGGTCGGCGACCACCGCGTCGTGCTTGGCGCCGGCGAGACCGGCCGGCAGGTCACCCGCGGCGTACGTCTCCCAGGTGTGCTGGCCGTCGCAGGGCACCCGGCTCGCCTCGGCCCGGTCGCGGCGCAGCCGTACCGGACCGAAGCACTCCAGCTCGGAAGCGCACCGTGCGCCGGCCGGCAGCCGCACGTCGGCGGACGCGCAGCCGGGCACCGGCCCCCCGGCCACGCCGCTCGTCACCGGGGTCGGCGGAGCGGCGGGCGTGTGACCGGCGGCCAGCCAGCCGCCACCGGCCGACGCCGCCAGCGCGAGCACCCCGGCGCCGCCGAGGAACCAGCGCTTGGGCCAGCGGCGGGCCCGCGACGCCACGGTCGGGTGGTCGTCGTCGGCGGGCGGGCGCGGGTTCGGGCCGCCGCTACGGCGGTAGCGCTCGGCGCCGTCGTAGAGCGCGCCGCCGGCCGGGGCGCCGTCCAGCGGCAGCCCGGCGAGCAGGCCGCGCAACTCGACCGCGGAGGGACGCGCGCCCGGGTCGTTCGACATCCCCAGCCGGAGTACGTCGATCAGCTCGCCGGGCACCCCGGGCAGCCCGGGGATGGGCTGCTGGAACATCTCCAGCACGGTCACCAGACTCGGGTTGCGTTCCGAGTGCCAGCGCGGCGGCCGGCCGTACATCACCGCGTAGAGGGTGGCGCACAGCGAGTAGACGTCGACGGCCGGGCTGGGCGGGCTGTGGTTGAACGTCTCGGGCGGCGCGTACGCCGGGGTGAGCGCCTCCAGCATGACCGAGGAGTCACGGAACTCGGCGAGCACCGCCAGGCCGAAGTCGGCGAGGACCGCCGAGTTGAACTCGGAGTGCAGGATGTTTGCCGGCTTGACGTCCCGGTGCAGCACGCCCGCCGCGTGCGAGTGGGCCAGCGCGTCGGCGATCTTCACGCCGAGGTCGCGGGTCTCCTCCGGGCCCAGCGGCGAGGTGCGCATCCGCTCCGCGTACGAGCCGTCGCACAGTTCCATGATCAGGTAGGGGTGCTGGTCGACGGTGACCCCGACGTCGAAGAGGTCGACCACGTGGGGGTGCGACGACATCCGCCCGGCGGCGCGGGCCTCGCGCAGGAAGCGGGCCTGGTCGCGTTCGCTGTCCAGCGTCCGGTTCTCGATCTTGACCGCCACCTCGCGCCCCACCGAGATCTGGGTGGCCCGGTAGATGGTGGCGTAGCCGCCCCGGGCGAACACCTGCAGATCGGTCAGACCGGGCACGATTGGCAGCCGCACGGCGCCGGGCGGGGTCTCGGTCACGGTTCGAAAATACCCAACTGGTCCGGCCGCTCAGCGGGCCGCATCGGTGGCCGGCACCGGATCCGGCGCGGAGTCGTCAGTGGCGGTGCCCGCCCGGCGCGCGTCCCACCACAGGCCGACGGCTGTCGCGACCGCGCCCAGCCCTTCCCACGCGGCGACCGCGAAGAACCGGTCCGGCGCGACGTCGGACAGCACCGCGATGGTGAAGACGGTGAACGTGACCAGGCGGAACCAGACAGTGAAGCGGTAGAACGGCCGCCACTCGGTGGCGACGGCGAGCAGGTAGTAGACCCCCATGTTGAACGAGGCCATGGACGACGCGGTGAGGAACGTGCCGGTGTAGTCGCCCGGGGCGCGTTCGGCCGGCACCTCGAAGCCGAGCAGACGAAGCTGAGTCTCCGGCCAGATCAGGCCGAGCGCGCCGAGGAGCAGCGCGAGGAGCCCAAAGACCGCGATCGTCCAGCCGGCGCCCGAGCGCGGCAGCCTCATCGTCCCTCCCCAGCGTGGTCCGCCGGTGACGCAGGCGCGCACCGGGAGGCGGCAGTCGATCCACGACTGTCGCCGCCCACGCTAACCGGCTCCACCGACGAACACATCCCCGGAACCGTCAGAACAGCGGGCGATCAGCCGCCGGAGAGGCGGACCCGCAACGCGTCGGCGACCATCCGCTCACTGCGCTGTTCGGTGGCGTACGCGAGGCGTACCGCCTCCTCCGCGTTCGTCAGCGCCTCGGCCCGGCGGCCGCAGGCGTCGAGCGCCTCGGCCAGCACCAGCCGCGCCACCACCTGGCTGCGCACGTCCTCGGCCGGCGCCGTGATCGACCGCTGCGCCCAGTCGAGCGCCTGTTCGCGCTGGCCGTGGGCGAGCAGCGCGGCGGCGTACCGGGCCATCGTCTGCCGCCGGGAGAACAGCAGCGAGGGCGCGTTCGCCGCGCCGGTGGCGACCGGGGCGAGCAGCCCCACGGCGGTGCCCGGGTCACCGGCCGCGAGGCGGGCCATGGCGAGCAGCACCCGGGGCGCGACCTGGGCCGGGGCCTGCGGGTTGTGCGGCTCCACCCGGGTCAGCACCGACCGTGCCTCCCGCTCGGCGGTCTCGTGGTCGCCCATGTCCAGCGCCACGAAGCCGCGCAGCGTCCCGGCCATGCCGGTCAGCAGCGGATGGGTGGTGCGGTCGGCGTACTCGAGCGCGTCGGTGAACAGGTCGGCGGCGTGTTCCGGCTCGCCCAGCCCGCGCGCCACCACGCCGCGCACCACGAGCGCGAAGCCCTGTCCCCAGTCGTCGCCCACCTCGGCGAAGTCCCGGTACGCGCGCCGCGCCGCCCGGTCCGCCTCGGCCAGGTCGCCCAGCTCGGCGGTGGCGTACGCCTCGACCGCGCGCAGCGTACCGACCGCCCACGCCTCGCCGACCCGCTCCCCGAACGGCAGGAACACCCGCGCCATCCGGCACGCCTCCCGCAGCCGTCCGGCGAGCAGCCGGGCGAACGCGGTGGTGCCGCGCAGCCAGGCCCGCCCGTACGGGTCCTTCAGCTCGGCGAAGAGCCGGGCGGCCCGCCCGAGCACCGCGTCGGTGCCGGCGAAGTCGCCCCGGGTGGTGGTCACCCAGGCCAGGTTCTGCAACGACCAGGCCTGCCCGCGCGGATCCCGGGCGGCCAGGCTGACCTGATAGGACGCGGCCAGCCGGCTGCTCGCCTGCCCGAGCCGGCCGGCGATGAAGTCGGCCATGCCGAGCCGCCGCATCGCCGACGCCCGCATGGTGGGCAGGTCGGCGTCGGTGGCCACCTGCAACGCCTCCTGCCAGCTGCGCTCGGCCCGCTCGGCGTCACCCAGCGTCTGCTGGGCCTGCCCGGCCAGCAGCAGCGCGGACTGGTTGCCGGTGTTCGCGGCGTAGTCCTGCCCGATCCGGAACAGCTCCCGCTGGCTGGCCAGCAGGCCGAGGAAGTAGACCAGGCTGGAGTCCTTGATCAGCGAGATGAGCTGGTTGACCCAGGCGGGCAGCACCCGGCGTACGCCCTGCGGGATGATCACCAGGCGCATCGCCTCGCCCCAGGAGAAGCCGAGCGCCCGCGCGCCCTCCAGCTGGGCGGCCTCCACGCTCAGGATGCCGGCCCGGAAGATCTCGCCGAGGTAGGCGGCGGCGATCAGGGAGAGCGCCAGCACGCCCAGGGGATAGGGGTTAGGGCCCCAGACCTGCATGCCCAGCGGCGCCAGGCCGACGCCGATGAGCAGGATGGTCGCCGCGGCCGGCAGGCCGCGGAACACGTCGGTGTAGATCCGCGCCGGCCAGCGCAACCACCGGGTACGCGAGATGCCGGCGACGGCCAGCAGCATGCCCAGCACCGAGCCGAGCAGGGCGGCGGAGACCGCCAGGGTGAGCGTGTTGGGCAGCCCGACGGTCAGCATCTCGGACAGCGCCTCGCGCATCGACTCCCAGTCGAAGAACGTCTCCCAGAGGGTGCTCAGTGGGTCCATGTCCGCTCCGTCCGCCCTGCTCGTGCTCGGTTACCGGCTCAGGAGGCGGCCGACGGCGCGGGCGCCGCCACCGACCCGCTGCCGGGCTTGAAGTCGGCCGGGATCGGCCGCCCCGGGTAGTACTCCGCCTGCAGACGGCTCCACGTGCCGTCCGCGATCACCTCGTCGAGGCCCTTGTTCAGCGCCTCGCGCAGCTTGTCGTTGCCCTTCGCCACGGCGAACGCGGTCGGGGTGGGGCTGAGCTGCTTCGCCGCGACCTTGATCTTGCCGTTGCTGTCGGCGGCGGACTTGTCGCCGATCTCCGCCGGGGCGATCCAGGCGTCCGCGGTGCCGGCCTTGAGCTGGTTGATCGCGCTGTTGTAGTCGGGCACGCGTACCGGGTCGAGGTTCTGCTTGGTGGCGTAGTCGTCCTGCACGGTGCCCTGCACCACCACCACGCGCTTGCCGGCGAGCTGGTCAAAGCCGGTGAGCGTGGAGCCGGCGGGCACGTCCAGGCCGAAGTAGCCGAAGTCGTAGCCGTTGCCGAAGTCCACTGTCTTCTTGCGCGCCTCGGTGATCGTGATCGAGGAGCTGCCCACGTCGAACTTGCCGCTGTTGACCTGGGAGAGCAGGGCGGAGAAGTCGGTGCCGACGAACTCCACCTTCAGGTCGATCTTGGCGGCCACGGCCCGCAGCAGCTCGTTGTCGAAGCCGGTGAACTTGCCGTCCTTCAGGAAGACGTTCGGCGGCGCGTCGGTGAGCGTTCCGGCGCGGATCACGCCGGGCTGGAGCAGGCCGTACGGGTTGTCGGCCGCGTCGGTGTCGTCGCCGCCGCAGGCGGTGAGCGCGGTGACGGCGAGCAGGGCCGCCGCGCCGACGGCGGCGGCACGGGTCAGGACGGTACGGAAACGCACGATGTCTCTCCAGAGTGGATGGACGCGCGGAGGTGCGCGTCGGCGCCGGCCCGCCGGACGGACGACCGGGCCGGAGAAGGATGGATCGGAAAGAGGGGGGTGGCGTTCGCTCAGCGCGCGAGGCGACAGGCGTCGCTGCACACCCGCATCAGGTCGACGTGGCGGCGCTTGACCAGCGCGAAGCGGGCCGGGTACGCGGCGACGTCGCCGGAGGGGGTGGAGGGTGGTACGGACATCGGTCTCCCTGGTCTGGTGCTGACCTGGGTGCCAGGCCACGCTTGCACCGGCGGCTGCCGGTGCCTGGTCTTCACCCGGGGCACCCCACCGCGGAGGAGGGTTGCCGGCCAGCGAGCCGGGGCTTCGCGCTGGCGCTCATGACCTGCCCAGAAGGCTAGCAGCACCGCCGGGGCGGCCGTCCAGCGGTTATGACCACCCTCACGCGCGGCGCCTTACCGACGGGCCGGGACGACCGGCGCGTCCCGGCCGGTGCCGTGCCGCGACGGGCTGCGCTGCTCGTGGTAGTCCTGTTCCACGTTGACGGTCCAGACGTCGTGCTCCGCGCCGTGCGCGATGTTCTCCGCGGTCAGCATCGCGGTGAGCATCGAATGGTCGGCGTTGTTGTACCGGTGCATGCCGTTGCGCCCGACCGGGTGCACGTTCGGCACGTTCGCAGCAAGCCAGCCCCGGATGACGTCGACGTTGCGCTGGTACCGCTCGTCGTAGACCGGGTACGCCTTCGGCATCCGGACCACGTAACCGGCCTCCACACAGCCGGGCTTGACCAGGCCCAGCCGCTCCAGCTCGGCGGTGGCGAACGCGACCAGTTCGGCGTCCGGCGTCCGCCACATCTCGTCGCCCTCGAACACGAAGTACTCCAGCCCCAGGCACGTCCGCCCGTCCTTGACCAGGTACGGCGACCAGGAGCCGAAGTTCTGGATCCGGCCCACCCGGGCCGCCGGGTCGTGCACGTAGATCCAGTTGTCCGGGAACGAGAACTCCTCCGGCACCACGAGCGCGACGGTCAGGAAGTCCCGGTACCGCAGGTCGTCGGCGGCGGCCCGCACCTCGGGCGGCGCCTCGGGCCGCATCGCCCGCACCAGCGCGGAGATCGGCATCGAGGAGATCACATGATCGGCCGGCTCGGTCCGCTCACCGTCCGCGTCGACGAGCGTCACCGCTGTCGCCCGCCGGGCCGCCGGGTCCCGCCGTACCTCGGTCACCCAGGCGCCGGTGCGTACCGTGCCGCCGCGTCGGGCGACCTCCTCGGCGCAGCGCTCCCACATCATCCCGGGGCCGTGCTTCGGGTACTGGAACTCCTCGATCAGGCTGGTCACGTCCGTGCGGTCGCGCCGGGGCAGCAGCGCGTTGCGCATCGCGGTGGCCAGCGACAGGTTCTTGATCCGCTGGGCCGCCCAGTCGGCCTGCAACTGGTCCGCCGGCATCCCCCAGACCTTCTCCGTGTACGTCTTGAAGAAGATCGAGTAGAGCCGCCAGCCGAACCGCGCCGACACCCACCCCTCGAAGTGCGACTGGTCCTTCGGCGGGCGCAGCCGGGCCCGGCCGTACGAGGCCAGACAGCGCGCCGCCTCCAGCAGGCCGAGGTTGCGCAGCGCGTTCCCGGCGCTGAGCGGATAGTCGAACAGCGCCCCGCGGTAGTAGATCCGGCTCATTCGCGGCCGGAGCAGGAAGTCCTCGTCCGGCAGGATCTCGTGCCAGAAGTCCTCGACCCGGGACACCTTGGTGAAGAAGCGGTGCCCGCCGATGTCGAAGCGCCAGCCCTCGCGCTCCACGGTCCGGCTGATCCCGCCGACCACGTCGTCGGCCGAATCTGAACGGGCGGCCGGCCCTGCCGTCGGGGCGCGCTCCGGGCGTACCCGGTGGTGGTCGCGTGGAATCCGGGTCGTCCGCGGGGTGCCCGAGCCGTGGGGATTCGTGTTCGCCGTCTTCGTCGGCTCGAAGCTCGTGCTCAGCCTGCTCGGCGTGCTGGTGCTGGCCGCCTGGGACGGGGTGCCCGGCGCGCCGCCGGCCGGCGAGACCGGGATGCGGGAGCAGCAGGACGCGATCTCGTCGCACCGCTGGTTCTCGCTCTGGTTCGCCTGGGACTCGTTCCTCTACGAGCACCTGGCCCGGCTGCCACTGGACCGGCCGTGGCCGGACTTCGGCTTCCCGCTGCTCTATCCGTTCCTGGCCCGGCCGCTCGCGCCGCTGCTCGGCGGTCACACCGCCTGGGCTCTGCTGCTGGTCAGCAACGTGGCGCTGGTGGTGCAGCTCTACTTCGCGTACCGGCTGGGGGGCCGGCTGCTCGGCGGCGCCGCACCGGCCGACGGCCGGCGAGCGGTCCGGTACCTGCTGCTCCTGCCGACGGCGTTCCTGTTCCAGGCGGCGCTCACCGAGTCCCTGTTCGTCTGCCTGGCGCTGGCCACCTTCTGGTACGCCGAACGACGCCGCTGGCTGGTCGTCGGCGTGGTCGGCTACTTCCTGGCGATGAGCCGCTCCGTCGGCTTCCTCGTGGTGGCGCCGCTGGCGCTTGTGCTGCTCCGCCAGCACGGCTGGCGGGCCGGCCCGCGCGCGTGGCCGCGACTGCTGCGCGAGGGCTGGCCGCTGGTGCTGGTGCCGGCGGGCTGGCTGACGTTCATGGCGTTCTGCCGCTGGCAGAGCGGGGACTGGTTCGCCTACCAGCACGCGCAGGAGACCGGCTGGGCGATCCGGTTGCAGAACCCCGTCGCGACGGCGGTGTCCGCGCTGACCGGCGGCAACTCGGCCGACGCGCTGCGGGTGTGGATCGCGGTGGCGACGCTGGTGGTGGCGGTCGTCGGGCTGCGCCGCCGGACCGACTGGCCGTACCTGGTCTACACGCTCGTCGTGGTGCTGGTGCCGCTGTCGATGGGGCCGCCGGTGTACAAGAGCCTCCTGCGCTACCTGCTCGCCGCGTTCCCGGTCGCGTTCGTGCTGGCCCGCTGGGCTCGCCGGCCCGGCCTCGACGGCTGGCTCACCGCCGCGCTGGCGCTGCTGCAGGGCGCGTTGTTCGCGGTCTGGCTCACCTACTGGACCCACCTGATCATCTGACGACCGCCCCGGCCCGCCGCCCCGTCGTCCGGCGCTCCGCCCGGGCGGACCGCAGAATGGGCTGATGACCGATCGGCGGGTGACCCTGGACGACCTCGGCGCCTGGTTGATCAAGGGCAACGCGGACGCGGTGGACCTTACGGCCCGCTTCGCCGCCGACCCGCGCGTGAGCGGCTGGTGCGTCCGCCCCGGCTACCGGGTACGCCTGATGCGCGCCGGCCAGCCGGTGGTGTTCTGGGCCAGCGGCAGCCGGGGCCGGACGCCGTACGGCGTCTGGGGCATCGGGCGGATCGCCGCCCCGCCACAGCCCGGCGCGCCGGGCGAGCCGTGGACCGCGCCGCTGGACCTGACGATCCTGGACGAGCCACTGCGGGTACGCCGCGAGGTGCTGCGCGCCGACCCGCGGCTGGCCGGGGCCGAGGTGCTCCGGCAGCCGCAGGCGGCGAATCCCTCGTACCTGACCGTGGCGCAGTTCGACGCGCTGTGCGCCTACCTGCCCGGCGACGGGGGCGGCTGACTCAGGCGGCCAGGGCGGCGGCGAGCCGGCGGGCCTCGGCGACCAGCCGGCTGCTGCCGCCCCGGGCCACCACGTCGGCCAGCCCGGGCACCTCGATCCGGACGCCCGTCGCGGTCGCCGCCTCCGCCGCCAGCGCGAGCAGGTCCGGCGTGCCCCGCGGTGGCGTCGGCCCGGCCAGCAGCGGCGGCAACGCCGCGGCGAGCAGCCGCCAGACGCTCAGCCGGGCGCCCGCCGCCAGCGCGTCCCGCAGCGGCGTGACGGCCCGGGTGAGGATCACCTGCCCCTGCGCCCCCATCTCGCCCAGATGCCCGCCCACCGCCGGCGCGTCCAGGTCACCGGCGGCGGCCAGGAGCAGCAGCGCGTCGAGCGCGGCGACCCGGTCCGCCTCGTGCCGGGCACACAGCCCGTACGCCACGGCCAGGTCCAGCGCCGGACCGCCCGCGCCTGTGCACTCGGCGAGCGTCAGCAGGACCGGCCCACGCCCGGCGAAGTCCTCCTGGGCGGCCATGGCCAGCTCGGGAAGGACCTGGGCGGCGACCACGCCCCGGTGGCCGGGCAGGACGGCCGGCCACAGGTGCCCGGCGTCGAAGATCCGGCGGCCGATCGCCGCCGGCCGCACAGTGAGCAGGCCGAACCGGTCGTCCACGTCGGCCGGTGGGGTGAGCGCGACGAGCCGCCGTCGTTCCGGCAACTGGTCGTAGCTCCAGTCGTAGCGGCCGGACCGGTCCCGCCGGCCCACCGTCACCACCTCCTGCACCGGCGCCGGCACGCCACCGCCGCGCAGCCAGGCCGCCAGCTCGACGCCGCCCGGCGTGCCGAGCGCCTCGGCGCGGGCCGCAAGCGGCTCGTCGACCCCGGCCGGCAGGCGCAACAACGCCTGCGTGTAGTCCCACCTCCAGTACGGCCGGTCGCCGAGCGCCGCCAGCCGCTCGTAGAGCACCTGCGGTTCGACCGCCCCGGTGGCCGAGGTGGGCGCGGACAACAGCCCTGGATCGTCACGGCCGTCCAGGCGCTGCCCGGCCTCGGCCAGCCGGAGGCGGTATAGCCACATCGGCGCGGGGCGGCCGGAGGCCACCGCGGCAGGCCCGCCACCGGCCGTAGCCAGCGTCGAGGCCCAGCCGTCGCGGCGCCGGGTGGCGTCCCCGATACGCGCGACGAACAGCAGCAGCCGGTCGATCTCGAACGAGGGGTCGGACCGGGCCCAGATGTGCTCGTACTCGGCCACCTGCTCCCGGCGCAGTACCGGCGCCAGCGCGACCTCGAGGCGGTCGCGGTCACGGGTGCCCAGCCGCAGCAGCCCGTCCATGACCCGTTCCAGCACCGAGGCCGGCCACAGTCCGCGCAGTGTCGCCGCCACCTCCTCCACCAGCTCGTCCACGTCGGCGATCGGCGGTGGCGCGGCCGGCGCCGGCAGCGGCGGCGGCAGGTCGTCACGAGGCTCGGCCACGGTGGCGACCGCCTCTGGCCGGTGACCGTGCCGCGCCGCCAGCGCCAGCGCGCGCTCGCGCAGTCCGGCGTCCGGGTGACCGGCCGCCACGGCGAGCACCGCGCCGACCTCCGTGGCCTGATCCGGGTGCTGCCGGGCCAGCCGGTCGAGCCAGGTCAACTGTGCCCGGACCAGCGCCTTCTCCGGCCGGGCCAGCACCGTCCGGGCGGTTTCCCACAGCGCCTCCGGCTCGGCGGCGTCACCGGCCTCCCGCAGCGTCCGCTGGGCGGCGCGGGCCACCGGCCCCGGCCCGTCGGCGAGCAGCCGCAGGTAGGCGCTCGACCGCACCGCCACCTCGTCCGGAGTCGGCGCGAGCAGGTCGTGCAGGGCCAGGAACGGGCGCAGCGCCGCCGGCCGGTCGCCGCGCAGCAGCCGGCCGAGCACGCCGTTGAGCAGGGCAGCGCGGTCGAGCCGGCCCTCCGCCGCCAGCGCCGCCAGCGCACGGGGCAGGGCATCCGCGTCCGTGCCCGCGCCGTCGCCGCGGGCCAGTTCGGTGCCCACGCCGTCCACCTCGAACAGGCGCGGCAGCAGCGCGTCCAGGAACGGGTCCGCGCGCAGCCGGTCCACAGTGGGTGGGTGCGTCCCGCGTGGGGCCGGGGAGCCCTGTGCGGCCGCCCACCCGCGCACGAAGTCGTCCCCGGTCGGCGGCGGCGCCTTCTCCGCCAGCAGGAGACCGGCGACGAACCGCCAGCCCGCGAGCATCCGGTCCCGGGGCAGCCGGTCGGCCAGCTTGTACGCCACGTCCGCCAGCCAGGTCACCCCGCGTTCCCGGGCCACGTCGACCACCGGCACGGCGTCGACGCCGCTCAGCCAGACCGAGCGGCGGCCGAGCAGCGCGGCCACCTTCGTCGGCGTGCTCAGCGTCCCCACCGCTGCGACCGCCAGCGTCGCCGCCTCGCCCTGCCACCACCAGGCGTCCCGCCTGCGGCGCACGTCGGCGATCAGTTCGTCGCCGAGCGCCCGCCGGGCCGGCTCGTCCAACCCGGCCAGGGCGGAGCGGACCTCGGACATCCTGCCGCGCACCACCGCCTCGACGAACCCGGTCACGACAGCGCCTCCACCGGCGCCGCGACCATCGACACGGCCAGCGCGTGCCGGCACGGCCCCCGCTGCCCGCGGTGCCGCGCCCACCAGCGACAGGTGCAGGAGTATGCGCCGTCCGGGTGACGGCGCACCCGGTAGACCTCGGCGTCGGTGCGTACCGTCGCGTCCTCGCCGTCGCGCTCGACCGCGCCGTGCTCGACCAGCGCCCGCGCGCCGAGCAGCCGCGGGTTGTCCCGCTCCGCGCGGCCCGCGTCGTAGGGCATCACCCGGTGGAAGTACGCCCCGTCCGCCACGTCGTACCCGACCCGCCCGGCGGTGCCCAGCTGGGCGAGCGCGGCACGCACCCGCCCGTCGGGCAGCGCGGCGGCGTCGGCCAGCGCGGCCACGTCGATCGTCGGATCCCAGTTGAGCAGCGCGCCCACCAGTTCCGCGTCGTCCACCACGTCGTCACCGGCGAGCGCCGCCAGCGCCGCGCCCTCGCCGGAGAACCCCCGGTACGGCTCGGGGGACAGCGTCAGCGACACCCGCAGCGCCCCGGTGTCCAGCTCCCACGTGCTCGGCACGGCCGGCGATCCGGCGCGCACCGCCGGGCCGTACACCCGCAGCGTGCGGGCGTGGCGCAGCACGCCGCGCAGCGCCGCGAGCCGGCCCGCGCCGGCCAGGCAGACCGCGCCCGGCGCCGGCCGGGAGGTCAGCCGCAGCGTACGCCCGGCGGGCACCGCCCACAGCACGCTGCGGTCCGTCGCGGCGGGCAGCCGGCGCAGGAACGCCGCCGCCTCCGCCGCCGGGATCTCGGCGCGCGGCTCGAAGCCGGCGGTGAGCACGTGCACCTCGGCGAAGCCGCGCAGCCAGCGTCCGGGCAGCGGCACCTTCCGCTCGACCACCGAGCCGTCCATGGTGGAGACGGTCAGGTCGTCCGGGCCGACCGCCACGTGCAGCGGCTCGATGCCGCCCACCCGGGCCAGCGCCTCCCGCAGCGGCGGGTTCACGTCCACGTTCGTGGTGCCGTGGCCGCTGATCTCGCCGTCCAGCCCGGCCGGCAGGACGTCCATCCGGGCGTACACCCCGCAGCAGCCGGAGAACGACTCGAACCGCAGGCGGCCCCGGCTGCCGGTGACCACCGGGTCCAGGCTGGCCGGGTTGACCGGCTGGTGGTAGCGGGTGCGGGCCACCTCGGCGACGGCGAGCAGCCCGGCCGCCGCCGCGGCCGGGGCGGTGAGGAACCCGGCGAAGAAGCGCGGGTTGGCCGCCGGGCCGCCGCAGGTCTGCAGATCGAGACCGGCGGCGCGCAGCGCGGACGGCTGAAGGTATCGGTACGTCTGGACGGCGTTCACGGCGCAGACCGTAGAGGGACCGACCGACAAAAGCGCGACGGTCCTGCTAGCTTCCTCGAATGTTCGCCCACGCCCTCACCGACGACGCGGAGCTGCGTCCACTGTCGCCCTGGCACGCCGACGAGTTCCTGGCCAACCTCGACCGCTGCCGCGAGCACATCTCGCCGTGGGTCGGCGCGTCCTTCGTCGCCACCGACGCCGAGTCGGCCCGCAAGGTCCTCCAGGCGTACGCCGACCGGTGGGCCCGCGACGACGGCGGCCTCTGGGGCATCTGGCAGCGCGGCACGCTCGTCGGCGGCGTGCTGTTCGTGTCGCTGAGCACCGCGCGCGGGGTGTGCGAGGCGGGCTGCTGGCTGGAACCGGGCGCCGAGGGGCAGGGCCTGGTCACCCGCGCCGCGCGCGTGATCATCGACTGGGCGGTGCGGGAGCGCGGCATCCACCGGGTCGAGTGGATCACGAAGGCCGGCAACGACCGCAGCATCGCCGTCGCCAAGCGGCTGGGCATGAGCCGCGACGGCGTCCTGCGCGGGGCCGCCGCGACGCCGGAGGGCCGCGCCGACATGGAGGTCTGGTCGGTGCTGGCGCCGGAGTGGACGGCCTGACCGCCGAAACTGTCGTACCCGGACGTGAACATGTGTCCATGGCTGTCCCCGCACTGGCCGACCGGTCCCCGCAGCCGCGCGCCCTGCCGCTGCGCGAGGTCCGCACCCGGCTCACCCAGCTCGTCTCCCTGGCCGAGCTGACCGACACCGTCACCCTCGTCACCCGCGACGGCGATTCCCGCCCGATCGCCGCGATCGTGCCCGCGTCCGCCGCCCGCACCGGCGCGCAGGCGCGCGCCGACGCCGAACGGGTCGCCGCGATCAGCGCCGGCTGGGCCCGCCGCCTGGAGGAGCTGCACCAGCAGTCCGGCCGGCGGCACGCCGCCGAGCTGCGGGCGCTGGCCGACGCGCTGGCCGAGGCGTGGGCCGAACTCGACCGCCGCGCCCCGGCCGGCGACCCGGCGCTGATCCGGCTGCGCGCGGCGCACGCCGACCTGCTGCGCCGCTGACCCGTGGCGTCCCGGCCGGTCGCGCGCGGGACGCCACGGGTACGCGGTCAGCTCCGGCCGCGCTCGGCCCGGTAGCGGCGGATCAGCTCGGCGGTCGAGGTGTCCACGTCGGCCAGGTCCGGGTCCGGCCCGGTCAGCTTCGGCGCGAGCTGGTTGGCCATCACCTTGCCCAGCTCCACACCCCACTGGTCGAAGGCGTTGATGTCCCAGACCGCGGCCTCGGTGAACGTGATGTGCTCGTAGAGCGCGATCAGCTGGCCCAGCGTCGACGGGGTGAGCTTCGGCGCCAGGATCGACGTGGTCGGGTGGTTGCCGGCCATCACCCGGTGCGCCACCACCTCGGGCGCGGTGCCCTCGGCCTCCACCTGCTCCCGGGTCCGCCCGAACGCCAGCGCGGCGGTCTGGGCGAAGAAGTTCGACATGAACAGGTCGTGCATGTCGCCCAGGTCGTGGTTGGGCCGGCTGAACGCGATGAAGTCCGCCGGGATCAGCCGGGTGCCCTGGTGGATGAGCTGGTAGAAGGCGTGCTGGCCGTTGGTGCCCGGCTCACCCCAGAAGATCTCCCCGGTCGGGTACGTCACCGGCGAGCCGTCGACGCGTACCGACTTGCCGTTGCTCTCCATGGTGAGCTGCTGCAGGTAGGCGGGGAAGCGGTGCAGGTACTGCGAGTAGGGCAGCACCGCGTGGGTCTCCGCGCCGAGGAAGTCGGTGTACCAGACGTTGAGCAGGCCGAGCAGCGCCGGCACGTTGCGTTCCACCGGAGCGGACCGGAAGTGCTCGTCGACCGCGTGGTAGCCGGCCAGCATCTCGCGGAACCGGTCCGGCCCGATCGCGAGCATCACCGACAGGCCGACCGCCGACGGCAGCGAGTAGCGTCCGCCCACCCAGTCCCAGAAGCCGAACATGTTCTCCGGGTCGATGCCGAAGTCCCGGACCCGCTGCTCGTTGGTGCTGACCGCGACGAAGTGGCGGGCCACCGCGTCGTCGTCCGCGTCCAGCCCGGCGAGCAGCCAGCGCCGCGCCTGGTCGGCGTTGGCGAGCGTCTCCTGGGTGGAGAACGTCTTGGAGACCACCACGAACAGCGTGCTCGCCGGGTCCAGGTCGGCGGTCTTGTCGTGGATGTCGGTCGGGTCGATGTTCGACACGAACCGGCAGCTGATGCCCGCGTCCCGGTACGCCTTCAGCGCCTCGTACGCCATCACCGGCCCCAGGTCGGAGCCGCCGATGCCGATGTTCACCACAGTGGTGATCCGCTCGCCGGTGTGGCCGCGCCACGAGCCGGAGCGCACCCGCTGCGCGAACGCCGACATGCGGTCCAGCACGGCGTGCACGTCGGCGACCACGTCCTGGCCGTCCACGGTGAGCGAGGCGTCCGCGGGCAGGCGCAGCGCGGTGTGCAGCACGGCCCGGTCCTCGGTCACGTTGATGTGCCGCCCGGCGAACATGGCCGCGATCCGGTCGGCCAGCCCGACCCGCTCGGCGAGCGCGCCGAGCAGCGCGACGGTCTCGTCGGTGATCAGGTTCTTGCTGTAGTCCACGTGCAGGTCGGCGACCTCACCGGTGAGCCGCTCACCCCGCTGCCCGTCGGCGGCGAACAGGTCGCGCAGGTGCGTGCCGCGCATCGCCTCGGCGTGCTTGCGCAGCGCCTGCCATTCGTCGGTGGTGGTGACGTCCACAGCCATCGGGTCGATCTTCTCCTTCCCGACGGGCGGTCGGCCGGCCTGCGCCGGCGAACCCCACAAGCCTGCCACCCGGACCGGTCGCGCGCGACGCGACCCGGCGGCGACCACCGTGCGGGCGGTCTTTCGCCCGCCGCCCGGTGGACACGCCGTTGGGACGCCTGTACGACACGCCGAACACGGGGAGACATCTGTCGATTGCGGAACGTAAGCTCCGGAGTCGTCGGCGTACCGGAGGAGACGCGTATGGCAGCGGTTTTCGGTCCTCGGCGCCCCACGGACGAGCACCCGCCGGACGAGCCCGCCCCGGCCGGGAGCGCGGCGGGCGACGAGACGCCGCTGCCGGAGCTGGCGGACGGGCACTGGATGAACCGCGCCACCGAGTTCGCCCACACCAGCTTCTGGTCGGTGGCGCGCCGGCTGCCCGCCCTCGTCCGCGAGGCCATCGGCCTGGCCTGGGCGACCAGCCGCCGAGACACGCTCGCCTCGATCGGGCTCAACGTGGTCGCCGGCCTGCTCACCACCTTCGGGCTGCTCGCCACCACCGGCGTGCTCCGGCAACTCTTCGCCGACGGGCCCACACCGGACCGGATCCGGGCGGCCCTGCCCGCGCTCCTGCTCGCGGCCGCCGCCGTGACGGCCCGGGGAGCGCTGACTGTCGCCGCCGGCTGGGCGCAGGCGCGGCTCATCCCGCAGATCAACTACCAGGTGGAACTCCGGCTGTTCGAGGCGACCACCGCTGTGGAACTCGCCGCGTTCGACGACGCCGGCTTCGCCGAGGAGATGGATCGTGCCCGGGATCGGGGCATGGCCGAGGCTGCGTCGATCGTGGACCACACCGTGAACCTGGTGACTGGGGTCGTGGGTGTGCTGGCCACCGCCGCCGCGGTCACCGTCATCCAGCCCGTCCTGCTGCCGTGCCTGCTGCTCGCCGCGGTGCCCGAGGCGGTCACCGCGGTCAAACTGGCGCGGCGGCAGTACCTGGCGCTGCTGGCCTGGATCACCCGTCGCCGCCGGATGTACCTGCTGGCCCGTTTGATGGCCGATCGGCACACCGCCGCCGAGATCCGTGCCTACCAGATGCGGGACTTCCTGCTGGCCGAGTACCACCGGATGATGACCGTCGAGACCCAGGCCCAGCTCCGGCTGGCCCGTTCGCAGACCGTCACCCGAGGACTCGGCCTGTCGGTGACCGGCGTGGCCGCGTTCGCGGTCTACGCCGTACTGGGCGGGCTGCTGATGGGCGGCGTGGTCGCGCTGGCGGCGGCGGCCACCGCGCTGCTCGCGCTCCAGTCCGCGCGTACGAGCCTGCGCACCGCGATCTTCGCCACCAACTCGCTCTACGAGGACGCGCTCTACTACCAGGACTACCGCGACTTCCTCGACCGGGCCACCCGGCGGATCCCAGCCGGCGGGCACCTGCCCGTCGACGGGTTCACGCGCATCGACGTCGAGCGGGTCAGCCTGCGCTACCCGGACACCGACACGGCGGCGGTCGACGAGGTAAGCCTCACGTTCCGGCGCGGTGAGGTGATCGCGCTGGTGGGGGAGAACGGCTCCGGCAAGACCACGCTCGCCAAGCTGATCGCCGGCCTCTACCGGCCCACCGGCGGCACGATCCGCTGGGACGGCGTGGACACCGCCGAACTGGACCCACGGCAGACCGCCGCCCAGGTCGCGGTGATGAGCCAGGACTGGTGGAAGTTCCCGTTCACCGCCCGGCAGAACATCCGCGTCGGCCGCCACGACCGCGCCGACGGGCCCGGCCCCAGCGTGGAGACCGCCGCCCGCGACGCCGCCGCGCACGACATGATCAGCGAGCTGCCGTTCGGGTACGACACGCTGCTGGACCGGCAGTTCAAGGACGGCCAGGACCTGTCCGGCGGGCAGTGGCAGCGGCTGGTGGCCGCACGAGGCCTCTACCGCGACGCCCGGCTGCTGATCTGCGACGAGCCGTCCGCAGCGCTGGACGCGCGTGCCGAGCACGCCCTCTTCCAGCATCTGCGGCGGCACCCGGACCGGGCCGTCGTGCTGATCACCCACCGGTTGGCGAACGTGCGGCACGCCGACCGGATCTTCGTGATGGACCACGGCCGGCTCGTGCAGTCCGGCAACCACGACACGTTGATGGCCCAGGGCGGGCTCTACCGCGAGCTGTTCGAGTTGCAGGCGGCCGGCTACCTCGCCGGCAGCGCGGAACCCGCCGCCGACGGTTGACCTCCAGCGCACTCGAACTCCTACCGTGTCCGGACCGCGCGCCATCCGGCCGGCGCGGTGCGAACCAGGGAGCTCACATGCGCTATCGCGTCCTCGGCGGCACCGGCATCGAGGTCAGCGTCCACTGCCTCGGCACCATGATGTTCGGCGCGGTCGGCAACCCCGACCACGACGACTGCGCCCGGATCGTCCACGCGGCACTCGACCGCGGCGTCAACTTCGTGGACACCGCCGATATGTACTCGGCCGGCGAGTCCGAGGAGATCGTCGGCAAGGCCCTGCGTGGCCGCCGCGACGACGTGGTGCTCGCCACGAAGGTCCACTTCCCGATGGGGGAGGGGCCCAACCGGGGCGGCAACTCGCGCCGCTGGATCGTCCGTGCGGTCGAGGACAGCCTGCGCCGGCTGGGCACCGACTGGATCGACCTCTACCAGGTGCACCGCCCCGACCACACCACGGACGTCGAGGAGACGCTCGGCGTGCTCACCGACCTGGTCCGGGCCGGGAAGATCCGCGCGTTCGGCTGCTCGACCTTCCCGGCCGAGGAGATCGTGGAGGCGCACCACGTCGCCGAGCGGCGTGCGCTGGGCCGATTCCGCACCGAGCAGCCGCCGTACTCGATCCTGGCGCGCGGCGTCGAGACGTCGGTGCTGCCGGTGTGCCGCCGCTACCGGATGGGCGTGCTGGTGTGGAGCCCGCTGGCCTCCGGGTTCCTGTCCGGCCGCTACCGGCAGGGGCGGCCCGTCGACCTCGGCGCCGGCCGTCCGGCGCTCACCCCGGCCCGGTTCGACCCGGCGCTGCCGGGCAACGCGGCCAAGTACGCCGCCGTCGAGCAACTGGTCGCGCTCGCCGACGAGGTTGGCTGCACGCTGCCGCAGCTCGCCGTGGCGTTCACCGCCGTGCATCCGGCGGTCACGTCGACCATCATCGGGCCGCGCACGATGGACCAGCTGGACGCGCTGCTCGCCGGGGCGGAGCTGACGCTCGACGACGCGGTGCTGGACCGTATCGACGAGATCGTCCCGCCGGGCACGAACCTCTACCAGCCCGACGGCGCTTGGTCCCCGCCCACGCTGACCGACCCGTCCCACCGCCGCCGCCCCCTCCCGGACCGAGCCGCAGCCTGACCCCTCGCTCCTCCCGCCCGCCCGCCCCGCCGGCCCTCAGCCCTCCATCTCGCCGATCATGGGGTTCCTGCCCCGGCAAAAGCCCGTAAACCGGGCACCCGAGGGGCCGAAACCGCAC
>NZ_JAGPXV010001190.1:0-468 GCF_018070405.1 Micromonospora sp. D75 | reverse complement strand
CGCAGGAACCGCCGCCGCGACTCCGCGTCGTCGTGCCGGACCGGCTCCCAGCCGCCCGGCGTCTCCCCCTCCCGGGCCAACGCGGCGACCGCCGGAGGCGGGGCGGATGGCGGGGGCGACGCGGACGGTGGCTCGCTGTCCGCCGAAGCGGCCCCGTCGCGCTCCGCCGGACCGGTCCCGGCCCGGTCGCGTCGCACGGCGTCGGACCGGTCACGCCCTGGTCGCTTCCGGTGCGCCAGGTCGGCGCTCAGCGGGCCGGCCACGAACGCCCACAGCGTCAGCGCGCCCAGTCCGCCGCCGACCAGGGAGGGCAGCGCGTCGAAGGCGTCCGCGCCGGCCCGGGTCAGCGCGGCGGCGACACCGAGCGCGGCGAACGCGGCGATGCCGGCCAGGCCGATCACCAGCCGCCGGGCCGCTGCCAGGCCCAGCAGCGCGCCGAAGACGGCCAGCAGCAGCGCCGTCCCCATC
>NZ_JAGPXV010000129.1:0-11227 GCF_018070405.1 Micromonospora sp. D75 | reverse complement strand
GGAACGTGTTCACTGGTTGACCTCTCGGAAGATCTCGGCGAGGGACGGGGTGACCGGGCCGAACGCGCGTACCGGGCCGCGTTCCAGCGCCGCGCGCAGCACCGCCTGGTCGTCTGCGGGCGGGTCCACCTCGAACACGGCGCGCGCGCCGTCGAGGTCGACCAGCCGCACGCCGGGCTGGTCCCGCAGCCAGCCGGCGTCGCCGTCCACCACGAGCGAGAACCGGGGCAACGTGTACGCGGCGCGCAGCTCCTCGCGGGCGCCGGCGGCCCGGATCGTCCCGCCGGCGATGAGCACCAGGTCGTCGCAGAGCCGCTCCACCACGTCGAGCTGGTGGCTGGAGAACAGCACCGGCGCTCCGGCGGCGGCACGCTCCCGCAGCACCGCGACCACCATGTCGACGGCGAGCGGGTCGAGCCCGGAGAACGGCTCGTCCAGGATCAGCACCTCCGGGTCGTGCACCAGCGCGGCGGCGATCTGCGCGCGCTGCTGGTTGCCCAGCGACAGCGTCTCCAGCAGGTCGTCGGCCCGCTCGCCGAGACCGACCCGCTCCAGCAGCGCGTCGGTGCGCCGGCGCGCCCCGGCGGCGTCCAGCCCGTACAGGCGGCCGAGGTGGACCACCTGCTCGCGGGGCGTCATCTTCGGGTAGAGGCCGCGTTCCTCGGGCATGTAGCCGAACCGGGCCCGGTCCTCCCGGGTGAGCCGGTGTCCCCGCCAGGTGACCTGCCCGGCGTCCGAAGCGAGCACGCCGAGGATGATGCGCATGGTGGTGGTCTTGCCGGCGCCGTTGCCGCCGACGAACCCGGTCATGCGCCCGGCGGTCATGTCGAAGCAGACGTCTTTGAGCACCTGACGGCCGCCGAAGCTGCGGTCGACGCCGTCGAGGCGGAGCACGCTGGTCATGATCCCGACGCTACGGCCGGCGCCCGCACCCGTCGTCCCACCGCGGAACGATCACGTGGTCCGTCCTGCGACGGACCGGCGTCATCCGCCGGGCCGGACCACCCCGTGCTCGTACGCGAACACCACCGCCTGCACCCGGTCGCGCAGCCCCAGCTTGGCCAGGACGCGGCTGACGTGGGTCTTCACCGTCGCCTCGCCGACGCGCAGCACGTCCGCGATCTCGGCGTTGCTGGCGCCGCTCGCGACCAGCTCCAGCACCTCCCGCTCGCGCGGGGTCAGGTCCGCCGTCGCCGCGTCGTGCCGGGGGTCCGGCGGCGCCCCGCCGGGCCGGGCGAACGTGGAGATCACCCGCCGGGTCAGCGCCGGCGCGATCAGCCCTTCGCCGCGCGCCACCACCCGCACCGCCTCGACCAGGTCCTCCGGGGTGCCGTTCTTCAGCAGGAAGCCGCTCGCCCCGGCGCGCAGCGCCGCGAACAGATAATCGTCCCGGTCGAACGTGGTGAGGATCAGCACCGCCGGGCCGCCCGGCGTCGAGTCGGCGGTGATCCGGCGCGTGGCCTCCAGCCCGTCGAGCACCGGCATCTCCACGTCCATCAGCACCACGTCCGGCCGCAGCGCGGACGCCATCGACACGGCGCGCTGCCCGTCGGCAGCCTCGCCGACCACCTCGATGTCGTCCTCGACCTCCAGGATGACCCGGAAACCGGTCCGGACCAGGTGCTGGTCGTCGACGAGCAGCACCCGTACCGGCGCGTTCACGCCGCCCGCCCGGCGGCCTCGACCGGCAGCGGCATGCGGGCCCGGACCCGGAACCCGCCGCCGGGGCGCGGCCCGGCCTCCACCTCACCGCCGTGGGCGGCGACCCGCTCCCGCATGCCGATCAGGCCGAGCCCGGTCCCGGCCGCCGGCGCGCCGCCCTGCCCGTCGTCGCTCACGTCGATCTCCAACTCCCTCGCCAGATAGCGGATCCGCACGTCCAGCGTGGTGGCGTGGGCGTGCTTGACCACGTTCGTCACCGCCTCCTGGACGATCCGGTACGCCGCCTGCGACACCGAGCGCGGCAGCGGCACCGGCTCCCCGTACACCCCGAGGTCGGCCCGTAGCCCGGTCTCCCGGGCCCGGTCGACGAGCGCGCGGACCTGGTCGATGCCGGCGGTGTCCTCCGGCGCGGTGACCGCGCCGGCCGCGGCGTCCGGGTCGCGCAGCACGCCGAGCATCCGGCGCAGCTCGTCGACGGAGGTGCGGGCCGTCTGCTCGATGGCGGCCAGCGCGGTACGCGCCTTGTCCCGGTCCCGGTCGAACACGCGCCGGCACGCGGCGGCCTGCACGCCCATCACCGACACGTGGTGGGCGACCACGTCGTGCAGTTCGCGGGCGATGCGGACCCGCTCGCCCATCACCGCGCGCTCGCGCGCCTCCGCCTGGGAGCGGCGCAGCTGCTCGGCCTGTTCGCGTAGCTCGTGCCGGCGGCGCGCGGCCACCCAGGCGGTCTGCCCGGAGTAGTAGGCGAAGCCGAAGAACAGCACGTTGTAGAGCACACCGTTCACCACTGCGGCGAGCACCGGCGGCACCGGGCCGGCGGCGTCGGCGAAGGAGGCAGCGGAGATCTGGTCGGCCCGCAACGCGAGGGACAGCCAGAGCCAGGCGAACATCGCGACGATGATGCCGGCCCGCAGCCGCCCGGCCAGCCGCCGGTCGGTGCCCCACGCGCCGAGCGTGAACAGGGCGGCGAACAGCGCGCCCGACGGGATCTGGGCCAGCGGGACCGCCCGCGCCTGCCCGGCGACGAAGGCGACGGCCACGATCACCGCGACGGTGGCGGGCCAGCGCCGCCGTACGGCCAGCGGGGCGGTCACCGCGACGGTCCACCAGACCTGCTCGGCGACGCTCGGCGGCGGCCCGAGCAGGAACGCCCCGGTGCTGTACGCCAGGGTCAGCTCGAACAGGGCCAGCACGGTGACCGCGAGCCCGACCCAGAGGTCGGCGCGGAACTGCGCCGCCGTGGGAGCCGGCCGGCGCCAGGCGGTGGTGGGTGCGGTGCTCACCGTACGACCATGCCACCGACCGGGCCGTCGCGGTGGCCGGGGCGTAATCGGGTGGGCCGGACGACAGTGCCGACGTAGCCTGCCGGGGTGTTCGTGCCTGATCTGCCGTTGCGTACCGAGCGTCTGCTGCTGCGCGCCTTCACCGCCGCGGACGTGACCGTGCTCCGGGACTACCGGGGCCGCCCGGAGGTCACCCGCTACCTCTACCACGAGCCGTACGACGACGGCGCCGCCCGGGCCGCGATCGAGCGGCTGGTCCGGCGGACCGCGCTGCGCGCGCCCGGCGACGTGCTCAACCTCGCCGTGACGGTCGCGGACACCGGCGAGTTCGTCGGCGACGTGCTGCTGAGCTGGACCAGCGGGGAGCACCGGCAGGGCGAGATCGGGTACGTGGCGCATCCCGCGCACACCGGCCGCGGGTACGTCACCGAGGCGGCCCGGGAACTGCTGCGGATCGGCTTCGACGGGCTGGGCCTGCACCGGATCGTCGGCCGGCTGGACGCCCGCAACACCGCCTCGGCCCGGTTGCTGGAGCGGCTCGGCATGCGCCGGGAGGCGCACCTGCGGGAGAACGAGTTCGTCAAGGGGGAGTGGACCGACGAGGTGGTCTACGCGCTGCTGGCCCGGGAGTGGCGGGCGGCGGCCTGACTGTCCGCGTACCCGGAAGGGCCCGGCGCGCCCTCGACGGGGCGTGCCGGGCCGGGCGTGGGTCAGGCGGCGCGGCCGGCCTTGACCGCGCTGTCGATCACGTCCCAGATCGCGACCAGCACGACCACCGCGCCCGCCACCCGGGCGAACTCGACGGTGCCGCCGTCGCGCAGCCAGGCGAACCGCTCGACCAGCTCCGGGTTGAGCAGCCGGTCGGTGGCGAGCAGCCAGAGCACCGGGGCGGCGAAGGCGACGTTGAGCACCGCGTTGACCGCCACCAGGGGCCAGGTCCACCGGCCGGACCGGTACTTGGCGATCTCCAGGCCGACGGTGGCCAGCAGCACCACGATCAGGGCCGGCAGCCAGAAGCTCCAGAGCGCCGGGTCGAGCGCCGGCAGCCGGGTGCCGTCGTCGGTGGTCCAGCGCTGGAAGTGCTGGCCGATCAGGAGGCCGATGGTGGCGAGCAGGAACACCACCGAGGCGATGCTGTCGGAGTGGTTGATCTGCCGTTCCCGGGTCTCCTCGGGGAGCTGGTCGACGGTCCACTCGGGCAGGCCGAGCGGGGTGCGGGTGCGTTCCAGCACGGCGAACACCAGCGTGACCCAGAACGCGATCTGCACCGCGGTCTGCATGGCGGCCACGATCGCCGCGCCGATCGCCGCGCCCGGCTCGCCGTCGACGAGCGCCTTCGTGACGCCGGAGAGCACGCCGACGATCGCCGGGATCCAGGTGAGCAGCAGTCGCAGCAGCCGCCACCAGGTCAGGTAGTAGCGCGGGCCGATGAGTTGCAGCGTGCGGTCGCTGTAGCGGGCCGCGAGCTTCTCCGGGTGGCCCAGCTCGGTGAGCACCTCGCGTTCGGCGGAGGCGTGGTCCTGCCCGCCCGCGGTCCGGTCGTCGATCATGTCGGCGATGGAGCCGCGCAGTTCCTCGGCGAGTTCCAGGCGGCGCTGCGCGGGCACGGCCCGCATGGTGGCGGCGACGTAACGGTCGGTCAGGGAACTCATCGTTCCGCTCCTTCGATCAGGTCGGTGACGGACGTCCGCACCGCGGTCATGTCGTCGAGCAGGCGGTTCAGGACGGACTCGCCGTCGTCGCTGGTCCGGTAGAACTTGCGCGGCCGGCTCTCCTCGGTGTTCCACTCGCTGGTCAGCAGGCCCTGGTCCTCTAGCCGGCGCAGCAGCGGGTAGAGCGTGTTGGCGTCGACCGCGAAGCCGTGCGCGGCCAGCCGTTGCAGCAGGGCGTATCCGTAGTCGGGGCGGCGCAGGGCGACCAGGCTGGCCACCACGACAGTGCCGCGCCGTAGCTCCTGGAGGTGGGTCCGGAGGACCTCTTCGCTGACCATGCTCAACACGATAGTGTGTGCCACACACCATTGCAATAGAGAAGAACATCGCGTGCCGCACACCGGCCGGCCGGAGAGACCCGGGCCACGCCCGGCGCGGACGGTGGAGCCCGCGAGATCACCTCGGTAGGGTGGGTCGGTCGACTCCGACGCAGCTTGATCCACAACCCGGGGGGCGCCACGCATGGGCGATTCGTTCGCGCATCTGCACGTACACACCGAGTACTCGATGCTCGACGGGGCGGCCCGGCTCAAGGACCTCTTCGCCGAGGCGGCGCGGCTCGGCATGCCGGCGGTGGCGATCACCGACCACGGCAACATGCACGGCGCGAACGACTTCTACAAGCAGGCCATGGACGCCGGGGTCAAGCCCATCCTCGGCGTCGAGGCGTACGTCGCGCCGGAGTCGCGCTTCCACAAGGCGCGGGTCAAGTGGGGGCGCCCCGAGCAGAAGAGCGACGACGTCTCCGGTAACGGCGCGATCACCCACATGACCATGTGGGCGGCCAACCGCGACGGCCTGCACAACCTGTTCAAGCTCAACTCCCGCGCCTCCATGGAGGGCCACTACGTGAAGTGGCCCCGGATGGACATGGAGCTGATCGCCGAGCACGCCCAGGGCATCATGGCCACCACCGGCTGCCCGTCCGGCGCGGTGCAGACCCGGCTGCGGCTGGGCCAGTTCGACGAGGCGCTCAAGGTCGCCGCCGCCTATCAGGACATCTTCGGCAAGGACAACTACTTCCTGGAGATCATGGACCACGGCCTCGACATCGAGCGCCGCGTCCGCGACGGGCTCACCGAGATCGCCCGCAAGCTCGACATCCCGCCGGTGGTCACGAACGACTCGCACTACACCCACGAGGCGCAGGCCGAGGCGCACGACGTGCTGCTCTGCGTACAGACCGGCAGCAACGTGGCCGACCCCAACCGGTTCCGGTTCGAGGGCGGCGGCTACTTCGTCAAGTCCGCCGACCAGATGCGCGCCGTCGACTCCTCCGAGCTGTGGCAGCAGGGCTGCCGCAACACGCTGCTGGTGGCCGAGAAGGTCGACCCGGCCGGCATGTTCACGTTCCACAACCTGATGCCGCGCTTCCCGATCCCCGAGGGCGAGACCGAGGAGTCCTGGTTCCGCAAGGAGACCTTCGCCGGGCTGAAGCGCCGCTTCCCCAACGGCATCCCCGAGGGCCACGTCGTCCAGGCCGAGTACGAGCTGGGCGTCATCATCCAGATGGGCTTCCCGTCGTACTTCCTCGTGGTCGCCGACTTCATCCAGTGGGCCAAGAGCCAGGGCATCGCGGTCGGCCCCGGGCGTGGCTCGGCGGCCGGCTCGCTCGTGGCGTACGCGCTCGGCATCACCGACCTCGACCCGATCCCGCACGGCCTGATCTTCGAGCGGTTCCTCAACCCCGAGCGCGTCTCCATGCCCGATGTCGACATCGACTTCGACGAGCGCCGGCGCGGTGAGGTCATCAAGTACGTGACCGACAAGTGGGGCGAGGACAAGGTCGCGCAGATCGCCACGTTCGGCACGATCAAGGCGAAGGCCGCGATCAAGGACTCGGCCCGGGTGCTCGGCTACCCGTACGCGGTCGGCGACCGGATCACCAAGGCCATGCCCCCGGCGGTGATGGGCAAGGACATCCCGCTGTCCGGCATCTTCGACCCGAAGCACCCCCGCTACGCCGAGGCGGGCGAGATCCGTGGCCTCTACGAGTCCGACCCGGACGTCAAGAAGGTCATCGAGACCGCCAAGGGCATCGAGGGCCTGATCCGGCAGACAGGTGTGCACGCCGCCGGCGTCATCATGTCCGCCGAGCCGATCATCGAGCACATCCCGCTCATGCGGCGCGACTCCGACGGCGTCATCATCACGCAGTTCGACTACCCGACCTGCGAGTCGCTCGGGCTGCTGAAGATGGACTTCCTCGGCCTGCGCAACCTGACGATCATCGACGACGCGGTGAAGAACATCCAGCTCAACCACGGCCGGGAGCTGGACCTGCTCGGCCTGCCGCTGGACGACAAGCCGGCGTACGAGCTGCTGGCCCGCGGCGACACGCTCGGCGTGTTCCAGCTCGACGGCGGGCCGATGCGCTCGCTGCTGCGGCTGATGAAACCGGACAACTTCGAGGACATCTCCGCCGTCCTGGCGCTCTACCGGCCCGGCCCGATGGGCGTGGACTCGCACACCAACTACGCGCTGCGCAAGAACGGCCTCCAGGAGATCACCCCGATCCACCCGGAGCTGGAGGAGCCGCTGCGCGAGATCCTCGCGCCCACCTACGGCCTGATCGTCTACCAGGAGCAGGTGCAGCGCGCCGCGCAGATCCTCGCCGGCTACACGCTCGGCCAGGCCGACCTGCTGCGCCGGGCGATGGGCAAGAAGAAGAAGGAGATCCTCGACAAGGAGTTCATCCCGTTCCGGGACGGCTGCCGCGAGCGCGGCTACTCCGACGAGGCCATCCAGGCCGTGTGGGACGTGCTGGTCCCGTTCGCCGGCTACGCCTTCAACAAGGCCCACTCCGCCGCGTACGGCCTGGTCTCCTACTGGACCGCGTACCTCAAGGCGCACTACCCGGCCGAGTACATGGCCGCCCTGCTCACCTCCGTCGGTGACGACAAGGACAAGATGGCGATGTACCTGTCCGAGTGCCGCCGGATGCGCATCCAGGTGCTGCCGCCGGACGTCAACACCTCGGCCGGGCCGTTCACCCCGGTCGGCGAGGAGATCCGCTTCGGTCTCGGCGCGGTACGCAACGTCGGCGCGAACGTGGTCGCCTCGATCATGCGGTGCCGCGAGGAGAAGGGCGACTACGCCGACTTCTACGACTTCCTGTCCAAGGTCGACGCCGTGGTCTGCAACAAGAAGACAATCGAATCGCTGATCAAGGCCGGGGCGTTCGACGCGCTCGGCCACCCGCGCAAGGGCCTGCTCGCAGTGCACGCCGACGCCATCGACGCGTACGCCGACGTCAAGCGCAAGGAGGCGGTCGGCCAGTACGACCTGTTCGGCGCGGGCTTCGGCGAGTCCGAGACCGGCGGCACCACCACTGTCATGCCGGTCATCGGCGAGGGGGAGTGGGACAAGCGCGACAAGCTCGCGTTCGAGCGCGAGATGCTCGGCCTGTACGTCTCCGACCACCCGCTGTTCGGCCTGGAACACGTGCTCGGCGCGGCGGCGGACACCACCATCGCCGCGCTGTCGGAGGAGGGCACGGTGCCCGACGGCGCGGTGGTCACCCTGGCCGGCATCCTCTCCGGCGTGCAGCGCCGGGTCACCAAGCAGGGCCGGGCCTGGGCGTCGGCCACCCTCGAAGACCTCGCCGGCGGCGTGGAGACGCTGTTCTTCCCGAACACGTACGAGGTGATCGGCCAGTACATCGCCGAGGACGCGATCGTGGTGGTCAAGGGCCGGGTCGACCGGCGCGACGACACCCCGCGCATCATGGCGATGGACATGTCCATGCCGGACGTCACCAGCAACCCGGCGAACAAGCCGGTCACGCTCACCATCCCGGTGCACCGCTGCACGCCGCCGCTGGTGGAACGGCTCAAGGAGACGCTCGTGCTGCATCCCGGCGACACCGAGGTGCACGTCAAGCTGCTCAACGGCGGCAAGGTCACCACGCTGCGCCTCGGCCCGTTCCGGGTCGCGCCGACCACTGCGTTGATGGGTGACCTGAAGAGCGTGCTCGGCCCGGCCAACGTGAGCTGACCGGGCCGAGCGGGGACGTGCCGGCTAGACGCGGGTGACGCGGATGGCGTCGGCGATCACGTACCCGGTGCTGCCGGACCACCTGCTGACACCGACCTTGTCGGCGTCACCGGCGGCCAGGGTGAAGGTGCCCAGTGACCGCCACGCACCGCCGTTGGCGCTCTGGTTCACCGCTACCGTCTGGTTGCCGCTCGTCGTCGCGACGATGTACGGCGTGGAGGTGTTGTAGCCGGCGACGGCCGGATACCAGACCTCAACCCGGTAGGTGGCCGTCGCCGGGATGTTCACCTTGTACCAGGCGGTGTCGCTGGCCGCGACGGGGTTGGCGTACCGGTAGTCGGCGCCGTAGCGCTGCGCCGAGTACGTCGAGGTGCCCCAGTTGGCGCTCGCGGTGAACCGGCCGGCGGTGGTGTTGTCCACGATCGTCGACCAGGCAGTCGGCGGGGGAGTGGTGCCGCCGGTGACGAGCTGCATGTAGTAGGTCCAGTTCCAGTTCGACCCCGGGTCGGTGTGCGTGGCGCCCGGCACCTGGTTGTGCCCGATGATGTTGGTGCGGGTCTTCGGGATGCCGTACTTGTCGCACAGGAAGCGGGTCAGCGCCGCCGACGACCGGTACATCGCGTCGGTGTACCAGGAGGCGTTGTCGACGTACCCCTCGTGCTCGATGCCGATCGACTGGGTGTTGTAGGTCCAGTTGCCGGCGTGCCAGGCGATGTCCTTGTCCCGCACCATCTGGGTCACCGCGCCGTCGGAGGAGCGGAGCAGGTAGTGCGCGCTGGTGCCGGCGGCGGCGTTCTGGAACCAGCTGATCGAGCCGGCGTAGCTGCCCTGCATGGTGTGGATGACGATGTAGTTGATCGGGTACGCCGACTCGCGGCTGGAGACCGTGTAGTTGGACGAGTTGGCCGGCACCCATGCGGCCGGGCCGTAGTCGGTGCTCAGGGTGCCGAAGTCGCCGGTGCCCAGTGGCGCCACGGCGGCGTACCGGCCCCGCTGCGGCGCGACCGGACGGCCGTCCACGCTGACCTCGCCGCCGGCCGTGGTCGCGATGAAGCCCCGGGCGAGCAGGTCGTACACGGCGTCGGCGTACAGCCGGGCGGTGGCCGCGTCCGTCGAGCCGCCGTAGCGGGCGATCGGGACGTACCACTGGTTGACGTCGTCGCGCTGCGCCGCGGTCAGCCCGGCCTCGTCGGCGTAGGAGCGCAGCACGGCCGCCGCGCCGGCCACGTTCGCCGCGTCCCGGGTACGCAGCTCGGCCCGGTCCAGCCGGGTCCGGCGTGCGGCCTCGTCCAGCGTCCGTACCTTCGGGTTGCTGGTCAGGTGCATCACGCCGTATCCGCCGGAGGCGCTGGGCTGCCCGCCGTGACCGTCCAGGCGGGTCTCGGCGTCCCCGAGCGCGGCGAGCAGGTCGCGCGGCACGTCGGAGCCGGCGGCGGCCCGGTCGAAGGCCGCGGCGAGCGGCTGAGCGCCGTGCGCAGGCGCGGCGTGGGCCGGCAGGCCGGTCAGGCCGATCATGAGGATCACGGCGCCGCCGAGCAGGTGGCTCACCCGGCGCGAGGGTCTCCGAACTGTCACGTCACTCCTCGTCGACTGCATGGGGCGACTGGCTCCCGTCGCCGGTTCGCCGCACCTTATAGCGTGACGTTCGTCTATGTCGATACCTTGCGTCGAAGGGCAGTTTGCTGAAGACTTCCTTCAGATGCGGAGCTGTCCCCGTACCGTCGCGGTCTTGCCCGCCGCGCCGCGGCCGGGCAGCATCGTGCGGATGCCGCCCACCGACCTGCTGCTCGTCCGTGACCTGGTGCCCGACTTCCTGGCCTGCGCCGAACGGTCCGGCCCGCCGTGGACCTCCCGCTACCTGGCCGGGCACCCGGACGTGGTCCGGGCGCTGCGCCGCGACGGCGGCTGGTCCGACGCAGCCGGCGTGGCCGCCGCCCTGGACGGGCTCCGCGACCGCGCCACCGAGCTGGCGGCACGAGCCGAGACGGTACGCGCGCTGCTGCCCGGCGGCGTCGCGGCGGTGGCCGACGCGCTGGGCTGGTCCGGCGACGGCGGGCCGGTCGAGTGCGTGGTGCTGGTCGGGCGCAACCAGGCCAACGGCTGGGCCGGTGAGCTGAACGGCAGGTACGCGCTCTTCCTCGCCGTGGAACAGCTCGGCCCGCCCGAGGATCTCGACCTGCTGGTACGGCACGAGGCCGCGCACGTGGTGCACGACCGCGGCGCCGCGATCCGCGACTGGCCCGAGTACGGGGTGGCGAACGCCCTGTTCACCGAAGGGCTCGCCACCCAGGTGACGGCGGAGCTGGACCCCGGGCGGCCGGACGAGGAGTACCTCTGGTTCGGCCGGCCCGGCCACCGGCAGTGGCTCGACGAGTGCCGCCGCCGGTGGCCGGAGATCCTGCGCCGGGTCCGCGCCGACCTCGACGCCACCGACGTCGAGCACCACGCCCCGTACTTCCTGATGCGGGACTCGCCGCTGGCCGGCGGCCTGCCCAAGCGGTGCGGCTACCTGGTCGGCCTGACCGCGGTACGACACCTGCGCCGCCACCACTCCCTGCGAGACCTGGTCAC
>NZ_JAGPXV010001189.1:0-469 GCF_018070405.1 Micromonospora sp. D75 | reverse complement strand
ACACCGGCGCGGGTGCCGCGGCGTACCGATTCCTCCCGGACCCGGCTCATCAGGAAGATGTTGTAGTCGATGCCGAGCGCGACCAGGAAGACGAACGCGAACAGCGGGAACGACTGGTCGACGCCGGGGAAGTCGAACACGTACTTGAACAGCAGCGCGCAGAGGCCGAGCGTGGCCAGGAACGACAGCACCACCGTGGCGATCAGCAGCACCGGGGCGACCAGGGCGCGCAGCAGCACGGCCAGGATGACCGCGATGACCAGCAGCACCACCGGGATGATCACGTTGCGGTCGCGGACGGAGGCGTCGGCGGTGTCCACGTTGATCGCGGTGAAGCCGCCGACCACGGCGTCCGCGCCGGGCACCCGGTGCACCGCCTCGCGCAGGTCGCGGATGGTCCGCTCGGCGCCGTTGCTGTCCGGCGCGTCGGCGAGCGTGACGTTGAGCTGCACCCGCCCGTCGACCACCT
>NZ_JAGPXV010001188.1:0-470 GCF_018070405.1 Micromonospora sp. D75 | reverse complement strand
GAGACACCGACCGTGCCGTCCAGTGTGACATTGCCGGTAACGAGGGCATGACTCGTGCTCGACCCGCTCCCTGCTTGCACGAGATAGACCGCGCCTGGCTGGAGGGTGAGGTCTCCTTGAACGCGCATGCTCGAACCCGGACCACCGTCACCGGGTGCATAAATGCCTCCGTTGGCGATCATTGTGTTGCCGACGATCCCGAAGCCGAACAGCGCGCCGCCCGCATTGACGGTCGTCAGGCTCGATTGAGAGATGTCACCATCGACCCGCAGGATACCGCCATTCACCGTCGTCGTGCCGGTATAGGTGTTCGTGCCGGACAGGATCAGCGTTCCGCTACCGACCTTTTCGAGCGAGCCGGGTCCCGCGGGACCGCAACCACAGGGATCGAAATCGCCGATGACGCCACTGACCTCCGTCGACAGATTGTTGCCGCCGACGACGAGGGTGTTGCCGCCACCGATGTAGTA
>NZ_JAGPXV010000128.1:0-11250 GCF_018070405.1 Micromonospora sp. D75 | reverse complement strand
GCGGCCCGACCGCGGGCCGGACGTGCCGCGCATCGCGCTGACCGCCACCGCGACCCGGGCGACCCGCACCGAGATCGCCACCCGGCTGCGGCTCACCGAGGCCCGGCACTTCGTGGCCAGCTTCGACCGGCCCAACATCCAGTACCGGATCGTGCCGAAGCGGGAGCCCCGCCGCCAGCTGCTCAGCCTGCTGCGCGACGAGCACCCGGGCGACGCCGGCATCGTCTACTGCCTGTCCCGGGCCTCGGTGGAGAAGACCGCCGAGTTCCTGGTCGCCAACGGCATCCCCGCGCTGCCGTACCACGCCGGGCTGGACGCCACGACCCGCGCCACCAACCAGCAGCGCTTCCTGCGCGAGGACGGGCTGGTCATGGTCGCCACCATCGCGTTCGGCATGGGCATCGACAAGCCCGACGTACGCTTCGTCGCCCACCTGGACCTGCCGAAGTCGGTCGAGGGCTACTACCAGGAGACCGGCCGCGCCGGGCGCGACGGCTTGCCGTCCACCGCCTGGCTGGCGTACGGGCTGCAGGACGTGGTGCAGCAGCGCAAGATGATCGAGACGTCGGAGGGCGACCTGGCGCACCGGCGCAACCTCGCCGCCCACCTGGACGCGATGCTGGCGCTCTGCGAGACGGTCCGCTGCCGCCGCGCCCAGCTGCTCGAATACTTCGGCGAGACCGGCGTGGCCGCCTGCGGCAACTGCGACACCTGCCTCGACCCGCCCGAGTCCTGGGACGGCACTGTCGCCGCGCAGAAGCTGCTCTCCACCGTCTACCGGCTCGACCGCGAACGCAACCAGCGCTTCGGCGCCGGGCACAGCATCGACATCCTGCTCGGCAAGCACACCGACAAGATCGACCAGCACGGCCACGACTCGCTCAGCACGTTCGGCATCGGCACCGAGCTGCGCGAGACCGAGTGGCGGGGCGTGGTGCGGCAACTGCTCGCCGAGGGTCTGCTCGCCGTCGAGGGCGACTACGGCACGCTGGCGCTGACCGAGGCCAGCGCGGACGTGCTCGGCCGCCGCCGTACGGTCACGCTGCGCAAGGAGCCGGAGCGGCCGGCGGCCGGCCGGTCCGCCAAGCCCCGGGGCGCGGCCACTGTGGTCGCCGACCTCTCCCCCGCCGCCGCGCCGGTCTTCGAGCGGCTCCGCGCGTGGCGCGCGGCCACCGCCAAGGAGCAGGGCGTCCCGGCGTACGTCATCTTCCACGACGCGACGCTGCGGCAGATCGCCGCCGAGCCGCCCGCTTCCCTGGCCGAGCTGTCCCGGGTCAGCGGGGTGGGCGAGAACAAGCTCGCCAAGTACGGCGACGCGATCCTGGCCGTACTCACCGAGTCCTGACGTACGCGCGGAAGGGCCCGACCCCCTGTGGTGGGGGTCGGGCCCTTCCGGTGTGCGTGCTGCCGTTCTTGCTCTGCAGCCATGGGTGCGGCGGTGTTGGTCTTAGCTGGTGCTGTAGCCGCGGGTGGCGATCCAGTCGGCGAGGTTGTCGATGCTCATCCGGTAGGTGGCGGTGTTCGGGTCGGCGCTGTCGGCGATGGTGACGGTCTTGCCGTCGTCGCGGTAGCCGATGACGCTGATGTAGTGGCCGCCTTCGAAGGAGTGGGTGTTGCCGTCGGTGTCGGTGGCGGTGCCGGCGATGTTGGCGACCACGGCCCGGCCGGCGTCGACGGTCTTCACCACGTCGGCGCGCAGCTTGTCGGTCTGCTTGTCGTCGGCCTTGGGGGTGCTGATCTCGACCGACTTGTAGGCGTCCTTGGCGCCGGTCTCCTTGTTCAGCACCGGGGTGATGTCGTTGATGGAGTTGGTGCCGGCTTCGGTGGTGCCCATCTCGCGGGCCATGGCGTGCACGTCGATGTTCTTGCCCTGCACGCTCAGCGCGTTGCGGGCGGCGGCGGGGCCGCAGAAGTAGAAGTTCGGCTGGGCCTCGTAGCGCACGTCCAGCTCACGCTCACCATGACCGCTCTTGCGGTCGGCGACGATGGCGGCCTTCTCGGCCGGGGCGGCGTGGGCGGCGATGGCAGGGCCGGCGATGCCACCGGCGGTGGCGACGACACCGGCAGCGGTCAGAACGGTCTTGCGCAGCAGAGTGGTAGCCATGATGGTTGCCTCCCTGAAATGGGGGATACGCGGCGGGGGTGCCGCGGAGGGGAAAAGTCTTGGGGGTGCCCGTCGAGCGGGCTGGCGCGCGGGCGCCCCGAAAGGGGGCTGCTCCGCGGCTCGGGGATGTAACGACCACCGGGCCGGGGTCATTCCCGCCGGCGGGGGTGCTCGTCGTCGGGGGATGTAACGACGGCCGGGCCGGGGCGATTCCCGTGACCTGACCCGTGGCGCCGGGCGGACCGGGTTGAGCGCTCGGCCCTGGTGCCTGGGCGGTCAGCCATGTACAACGCCTGCACCCCACCCCGGATTCCGCCGTGAGCATGGCGCCGACCACAACGCGCCACCCCGGCAAACCGGACACCGGCCCCAGGGCGCGCTGGGCGGCGCATTCGCGGTGCACGCGCACGGCAGACCTTGCAGTCGGCCCCCCCGGACAAGCCTCACAAAGCGGTCATACGTTAGGCACGAACTGCAAGGTGGACATTTTCGCCCACCGGGAACAGGCATTGGCTGGAACGGCGTATGTGTCAAAGGCGGGCGGAGACACCCATGGCGTTCCACCCGAGGCACCTGGCGACGGCGACTGGAGCGGCATGGGTGTCAAAAGCAGCCCGAGACACCCACGGCGTTCCACCCACGGCACGCGACGGCGGTGGCGGGCCGGCGGGCGTTTGTTGACGCATTCTGGACAGCGGCCGGGGGCCACGACGGCAGGCGCGAGCAGCACAAGCAGGCGCGAGCAGGCGAAGGGTCAGGAACGGGGGGCGGCCGTGGTGGCGTCGGTGGAGCCGTCGAGCGCGGCCAGGATCGCCTCGGCCGTACGCCTGCCCACCCCGGGCACCTCGGTGATCTCCTCCACGGTGGCCGACGACAGCCGCTTCAGCGAGCCGAAGTGCCGCAGCAGCGCCTTGCGGCGTACCTCGCCGAGGCCGGGGACGTTGTCCAGCGCCGACTCGGTCATCCGCTTGGAGCGCCGCTGCCGGTGGAACGTGATGGCGAAGCGGTGCGCCTCGTCGCGGACCCGTTGCAGCAGGTAGAGCGCCTCGGACGTGCGGGGCAGGATCACCGGGAACTCGTCGTCGGGCAGCCACACCTCCTCCAGCCGCTTCGCCAGCCCGCACAGCGCCACGTCGTCGATGCCCAGCTCGGCGAGCGCCTTCGCGGCGGCGGCCACCTGGGGCGGGCCACCGTCGACCACCACGAGCTGCGGCGGGTACGCGAACTTGCGCGGCCGCCCGGTGGTCGGGTCGATGCCGGGGCGGTCCGGGTCGGAGGCGGTCTCCTCGCCCAGCTCCCCGGTCTCGGCGCGGGCGTCGAGGTAGCGGGCGAAGCGCCGCCGCAGCACCTCGGACATGGCCGACAGGTCGTCGGTGGCGCCGCGCACGATGAACCGGCGGTACTCGCTCTTGCGGGGCAGCCCGTCCTCGAACACGACCATGCTGGCGACCACGTCGGTGCCCTGGATCTGGGAGACGTCGTAGCACTCGATGCGCAGCGGCGAGGTGTTCATGCCGAGCGCGTCGGCGATCTCGTCGAGCGCCTGGCTGCGGGTGGTCAGGTCGCCGGCCCGCTTGAGCTTGTGCCGGGCCAGCGCGTCCTTGGCGTTGCGCTCGACGGTCTCCAGCAGCGACCGCTTGTCGCCGCGCTGCGGCACCCGCAGCGACACCCGGCTGCCCCGGCGGGTGGAGAGCCAGTCGGCGAGCGCGTCGGCGTCGCCTGGTAGCTCGGGCACGAGCAGCTCGCGGGGCACGTCGGCCTCGCCCTGCTCGCCGCCGTACACCTGGGTGCAGAAGTGGTGCACGAGGTCGCCGGTGCTCAGCTCCTCGGTCTTCTCCACCACCCAGCCGCGCTGGCCGCGCACCCGGCCGCCGCGGACGTGGAACACCTGCACGGCGGCTTCGAGCGGGTCGTCGGCGAAGGCGACCACGTCGGCGTCGGTGCCGTCGCCGAGCACCACGGTCTGCTTCTCCATGGCCCGGCGCAGCGCCGCGACGTCGTCGCGCAGGCGGGCGGCCCGCTCGAACTCCAGTTGCTCGCTGGCGTCGAGCATCTCCTTCTCCAGCCGGCGGACCATGGTGTCGGTGCGGCCCGCCATGAAGTCGCAGAAACCGTCGACGATCTCCCGGTGCTGGTCGGCGGTGACGCTGCCGACGCACGGCGCGGAGCACTTGCCGATGTAACCGAGCAGGCAGGGCCGGCCGACCTGCCCGGCCCGCTTGAACACCCCGGACGAGCAGGTCCGCGCCGGGAAGACGCGCAGCAGCAGGTCGAGCGTCTCGCGGATCGCCCAGGCGTGGGAGTACGGCCCGAAGTAGCGCACGCCCTTGCGCTTGACGCCCCGCATCACCTGCAACCGGGGGTATTCCTCGTCGAGTGTGACCGCGAGATAGGGGTACGACTTGTCGTCGCGGTAGCGGACGTTGAACCTCGGGTCGTACTGCTTGATCCAGGTGTATTCCTGCTGGAGCGCCTCGACCTCGGTGGCGACGGTGATCCAGTCGACCGACTCGGCGGTGAAGACCATCTGCCGGGTGCGCTGGTGCAGGCCGACCGGGTCGGCGAAGTAGGAGTTGAGCCGGCTGCGCAGGTTGCGCGCCTTGCCGACGTAGATCACCCGGCCGGTGCCGTCGCGGAAGCGGTAGACCCCTGGCGACTCCGGGATGGTGCCGGGCGCGGGACGGTACGTCGAGGGGTCAGCCACGCTGTCAAGCCTAGTCCGCACCCCTGACACCCGGCCGCCGCCGCGCCCCCGGGTGACGGGGGGCGCGGCGGGTGGTCAGGCCAGGCGGATCTGGTCGCCGTCGACGGTGATGTCCTTCGCGGCGAGCGGCTTGGTGGCCGGGCCGCCCTTCACCGAGCCGTCGACGATGGAGAAGCGGCTGTTGTGGCAGGTGCAGTTGATCGTGCCGCCGTCGACGTTCGACACCGGGCAGCGCTGGTGCGTGCAGATCGGGTCGAACGCCTTGAACTGGCCGGCCTCGGGCTGGGTGATGACCACGCCCTGGCTGGCGAAGACCGCGCCGCCGCCGACCGGGATGTCCGAGGTGCGGGCCACGGAGTTGCTGCCGGCCCGGTCGCCGCCACCGGCGTCCCCGGTGGCGGTGGCGCCGGGCGGGCCGCCGCTGGTCGGGGCGAGCCCGGGCGAGGCCTCGTCGTCGCTGCCGCAGCCCGCGAGCACCACTGCCGCGCCGACCGCCCCGGCTCCGGCGAGCAGGGCGCGGCGGCTCTGGGTGACCGGTCGGGTCAATGCCTGATCATCACTCATATCCGGCCTTTCTCTCGGCTTACTGCGGAAACACGCACCAGCGTGGGGCACGGTTCATACTGGCGCGTCAACGTACCGGGCATCGCATGGAGGACGTCGGTCAGCGCGCCGCGGCCGGCACCTTGCGGGCCCGCGGCTTGGCGCCGCCGTTGCCGTTGGCCTTGGCCGCCCGGCTGGTGGCCGCCTTGGCGCCCTTGGCCTTGCCGTCGAGCTTGAGGATCGGCCGCAGGAACTGCCCGGTGTGGCTCTCCGGCACCTCGGCGACCTCCTCCGGCGTGCCGGTGGCGAGGACGGTGCCGCCCCGGTGGCCACCCTCGGGGCCCATGTCGATGAGCCAGTCGGCCGTCTTGATCACGTCGAGGTTGTGCTCGATGGTGATGACGGTGTTGCCCTTGTCGACCAGCCCCTCCAGCACCATCAGCAGCTTGCGGATGTCCTCGAAGTGCAGGCCGGTGGTCGGCTCGTCGAGCACGTAGACGGTGCGGCCGGTGGAGCGCTTCTGCAGCTCGGAGGCGAGCTTGACGCGCTGCGCCTCACCGCCGGACAGCGTCGGCGCGGGCTGGCCGAGGCGCACGTAGCCGAGGCCGACGTCGACCAGCGTCCGGAGGTGCCGGTGGATGGCCGGGATGGCGGAGAAGAACTCGGCCGCCTCCTCGATCGGCATGTCCAGCACCTCGGCGACCGTCTTGCCCTTGTAGTGCACCTCGAGCGTCTCGCGGTTGTAGCGCGCGCCCTTGCACACCTCGCAGGGGACGTAGACGTCCGGCAGGAAGTTCATCTCGATCTTGATGGTGCCGTCGCCGGAGCACGCCTCGCAGCGCCCGCCCTTGACGTTGAACGAGAACCGGCCCGGGCCGTACCCCCGGACCTTGGCCTCGGTGGTCTCGGCGAAGAGCTTGCGGATGTGGTCCCAGACGCCGGTGTAGGTGGCCGGGTTGGAGCGCGGGGTACGCCCGATCGGCGACTGGTCCACGCCGACGACCTTGTCCACGTGCTCCAGGCCGGTGATGCGGGTGTGCCGGCCGGGCACCAGCCGGGCGCCGTTGATCTGGTTGGCGAGCACCGTGTAGAGGATGTCGTTGACCAGCGTCGACTTGCCCGAGCCGCTGACGCCGGTGACCGCGATGAGCTGGCCGAGCGGGAAGCTCACGGTGAGGTTGCGCAGATTGTGCTCGCGCGCGCCGTGCACCACCAGCTCGCGGCCCGGCGTCTGCGGCCGGCGGCCGGCAGGCGTCGGAATGGATTTGCGCCCGGACAGGTACGCCCCGGTGACCGACTCGGTGTTGTCCAGCAGCGCCGGCACCGAGCCGCTGTGCACGATCTTGCCGCCGTGCTCGCCCGCGCCCGGGCCGATGTCGACGATCCAGTCGGCCACCCGGATGGTGTCCTCGTCGTGCTCGACCACGATCAGCGTGTTGCCCAGCCCGCGCAGCCGCAGCAGCGTCTCGATGAGCCGGTGGTTGTCGCGCTGGTGCAGGCCGATCGACGGCTCGTCGAGCACGTAGAGCACGCCGACCAGGCCGGAGCCGATCTGGGTGGCGAGCCGGATGCGCTGCGCCTCGCCACCGGAGAGCGTGCCGGCGGGCCGGTCCAGGGAGAGGTAGTCCAGCCCGACGTCGAGCAGGAACTTCAGCCGGGCGTTGATCTCCTTGAGCACCCGCTCGGCGATCATCTTCTGCCGGTCGGTCAGCTCGATGCCGGCGAGCAGGTCGGCGGCCTCACCCACGGACAGGTTGCAGACCTCGGCGATGCTCTTGCCGGCCAGGGTGACCGCGAGCACCTCGGGCTTGAGCCGCGCGCCGCCGCAGGCCGCGCAGGGCACGTCCCGCATGTAGCCCTCGTACTTCTCCCGGGACCACTCCGACTCGGTGTCGGTGTGCCGGCGCTCGATCCACTGCACCACGCCCTCGAAGCCGGTGTAGTAGGAGCGCTCGCGGCCGTACTTGTTGCGGTAGCGCACGTGCACCTGGTCGTCGGAGCCGTGCAGGATCGTCTTCTGCGCCCGCGACGGCAGCTTCCGCCACGGCGTGTCGATGTCGAAGTGCTCGGCCTCGCCCAGCGCCTCCAGCAGCCGCAGGAAGTATTCGAGGTTGTGCCCGGTGGCCCACGGCTGGATCGCGCCCTCGCGCAGCGTGCGCTCCGGGTCGGGGATGACCAGCTCGGGGTCGACCTCCTTCTTCGTGCCCAGGCCGGTGCACTCGGGGCAGGCGCCGTAGGGCGCGTTGAAGGAGAAGACCCGGGGTTCCAGGTCCTCGATCGCGAGGGGGTGGTCGTTCGGGCAGGCCAGGTGCTCGGAGTAGCGGCGCTCCCGGGCCGGGTCGTCCTCCGGCAGGTCGACGAAGTCGAGCAGCACCAGGCCGCCGGAGAGACCGAGCGCGGCCTCGACCGAGTCGGTCAGCCGCTGCTTGGCGCTGGGCTTGACGCTGAGCCGGTCGATCACCACCTCGATGGTGTGCTTCTCCTGCTTCTTGAGCTTCGGCGGCTCGGTCAGCGGGTGCACCACGCCGTCGACCCGGGCCCGGGCGTAGCCCTTGGCCTGCAGCTCGGCGAACAGGTCGACGTACTCGCCCTTGCGGCCGCGCACCACCGGCGCGAGCACCATGAACCGGGTGCCCTCGGCCATGGCCAGGACCCGGTCGACGATCTGCTGCGGGCTCTGCTTGGAGATCCGCTCGCCGCAGATCGGGCAGTGCGGCTCGCCGATGCGGGCGAACAGCAGGCGGAGGTAGTCGTAGACCTCGGTGATGGTGCCGACGGTGGAGCGGGGGTTGCGCGAGGTGGACTTCTGGTCGATGGAGACGGCGGGGCTGAGGCCCTCGATGAAGTCGACGTCGGGCTTGTCCATCTGCCCGAGGAACTGCCGGGCGTACGACGACAGCGACTCGACGTAGCGGCGCTGCCCCTCGGCGAAGATGGTGTCGAACGCCAGGCTCGACTTGCCCGAACCGGACAGCCCGGTGAAGACGATCAGGGCGTCCCGGGGCAGGTCGAGACTGACGTCACGCAGGTTGTGCTCGCGCGCGCCACGGATGATCAGTCGGTCGGCCACGGTGCGTGTGCTCCCGGAAGAAGAATATGAGGCGGATCTGTGCACCAGACGCCGGGTCTGGGTGGTTTTCACAGGTTGTCGGGGCGCAGAGAAGACGCCTCGGCAACTCTAGCCCCGACGTATGACAACTTCCGTCTCGCGAACATTCCCCCAGCTCAGGCCGGTCGGGCGGGAACCACTCACGCCCACCCGACCGGCTCGCGCAGGTTCAGAATGCCCCGGGTGCGGGGGGCGGCGCCGGACGCCCGGTACGTCGCCGCCCGCCACGCCAGCCGCCCCGCCGTTCGGCCGCCAGCCGGGCCGCGCGCCGGCCGCCCTCGTACTCGATCTCCCGCTGCAGCCGGCGCCAGCTCTCCCAGCGGCGCGCCGGCAGCGCGCCGTCCTCCAGCGCGTCGCGCACCGCGCAGCCCGGCTCGGCGTCGTGGGCGCAGTCGCCGTACCGGCAGCCGGCGGCCAGCTCGGCGATGTCGGCGAAGGCACGGTCCAGGCCGGCCGCGCCGTCGAGCAGGCCGACCGCCCGTACGCCGGGGGTGTCCAGCACCGCTCCCCCACCCGGCAGCGGCACCAGCGACCGCCAGGTGGTGGTGTGCCGGCCCTTGCCGTCGACGCGGCGGATCGCCTGGGTGCGCATCACGTCCGCCCCGGCCAGCGCGTTGACCAGGCTCGACTTGCCGGCGCCGGAGGGGCCGAGCAGGCCGAGCGTGCGCCCGGGGCCGACGAACCGGCGCAGCGGCGCCAGGCCGGCGCCCCGCTCGGCGCTGACCGGCAGCACCGGCACGCCCGGCGCGAGGTCGGCCAGCTGCCGGGCCACCGCCTCCGGGTCGGCGGCCAGGTCGGCCTTGGTGAGCACGACGAGCGGCTGCGCCCCGGATTCGTGCGCCAGGGAGAGCAGCCGTTCGATCCGTGCGGCGTCCGGTTCCGGGTGCACCGGCTCGACCACCGCGGCGGCGTCGAGGTTGGCGGCCAGCACCTGGCCGCTGGCGTCCTTGCCGGCGGTACGGCGCACCAGCGCGGTACGCCGCGGCAGCACCGCCTCCACCGTGACCGGGCCGTCCGGCCAGGTGGACAGCAGCACCCAGTCGCCCGCGCAGGGCAGCGCGGTCAGGTCACGGGCGGCGGCGGCGAGCACGGCGCCGCCGAGGCTGGCCCGCACCGGCCCCTGCGGGCTCAGCACGGTGCAGACGCCCCGGTCCACCCGGGCGACCCGCCCGGGACGGTGGCCGGCGCGCCGGTCGAGGTGGGCCGCCCAGCCGGCGTCCCAGCCGAGGGCGGTCAGGTCGAGAGTCATGGTGTCCTCTTCGGTGTCGAGGGATACGTGGTGGAGCACACGCGCTGCGACCGGCATGCGCACCACCTCCTCTCCGACTCCCGGTGCCGCGTTGGCGACGACGCGGACCGGGCGGCCCAGGTCGTCGGCCCCGACGGTAGGTGCCGCGCCGACGCGCCGAAAGCGATTTCCCCGGCGGCGCGCCCTGCCCGGGCCCGCTAGTGTCGAACCGTGAGAACGCGATGACCACCGACCCCCTGCTGCTGACCGGCCCGCTGGCCGAGGCGAACGACCGTCTCCTGCGTACCGTGTCCGGCCTGACCGCGGCGGACGTCGCGGCGCCCTCGCTGCTGCCGGGCTGGTCCCGGGCGCACGTGCTCACCCACCTGGCCCGCAACGCCGACGGGTTCGTCAACCTGCTCACCTCCGCGCGCACCGGCGAGGACATCCCGATGTACGCCTCGGCGCAGGCCCGCGCCGCCGACATCGACGCCGGCGCCGACCGGGGTCCGGCCGACCTGCTCGACGACGTACGCCGCAGCGGCCAGCGCTTCGACGCGGCGGTCGCGGCGATGCCCGTGGACGCCTGGGGCGCCACCGTGCAGACCCGGCGCGGCCCCTGGCCGGCGGCGATGCTGGTCTGGGGCCGGCTGCGCGAGGTCGAGGTCCACCACGTCGACCTGGCGGCCGGTTACCTTCCGGCGGACTGGCCGGAGGCGTTCGCCCAGCGGCTGCTGCACGAGGTGGTGACCGGGCTGTCCGGCAATCCGGCCGCGCCGGCCATGGTGCTGCGCTTCGACGGCGCGGCCTCCGAACTCGTCGTGGGTGACCCCGAGGGGGCGCCCACGGTCACCGGCCCCGCGCCGGAACTCGCCGCCTGGCTGACCGGCCGGGGCGCGGGCGAGCTGCTCACCGTCGACCCCGACGGCCCTCTGCCCAACCCACCGGAATGGATCTGAACATCGTCATGACCTACACCGGAGACGTCACGCCCGGCGGGCCGCCGGCCGTGCGCGAGCTCGACCGGCTCACCGTCACCAAGCTGTCGGTGGGCCCGATGGACAACAACGCCTACCTGTTGCGCTGCAACGCCACCGGCGAGCAGGTGCTGATCGACGCCGCGAACGAGGCGCCGCGCCTGCTGGAGCTGGCCGGCGACGGCGGGCTGGCCGCCGTGGTGACCACGCACCAGCACATGGACCACTGGGTCGCGCTGGAAGAGGTGGTGGCCAAGACCGGGGCGCGCGCGCTCGTGCACGCCGACGACGCCGAGGGCCTGCCCATCTCCGCCGAGCGGCTCGGCGAGGGCGACACGGTGCCGGTCGGCGACTGCGCGCTGGAGGTCATCCACCTGCGCGGGCACACGCCGGGCTCGATCGCGCTGCTCTACCGCGACCCCTCCGGCACCCCGCACCTGTTCACCGGCGACTCTCTCTTCCCGGGCGGCGTCGGCAACACCGACCAGGACCCGGAGCGCTTCGTGCCGCTCATCGACGACGTCGCCGCCACGCTCTTCGACCGGCTGCCCGACGACACCTGGTTCGACCCGGGCCCCCGCACGG
>NZ_JAGPXV010000127.1:0-11529 GCF_018070405.1 Micromonospora sp. D75 | reverse complement strand
CCCCTCCGCTGACCCCCCTCACCCCTCACCCCTCACCCCTCACCCCCGCCGATGCCGTTGATCAAGGAGTTTGTGTCCTCCAGCGCGGGCTAAACGGACACAAACTCCTTGATCACCGCGCTGGGGTGGGGATGGTGGGGAGGGTGCGGGAGTGGTGTTGGTGGGCTTCGTCCGTGACCACGGCGTGCTGCCAGGGGGACGGTAGGCGGTCGAGCCAGGCTAGGCCCTGGGGGCCCATGGCCACCGCGGCTGTCGCGTACGCGTCCGCCACACCCAGGTCCGGGCCGGCCACCGTCACCGAGCGCAAGCCCTTCGCCGGTACGCCCCGGCGCGGGTCCAGCACGTGGTGCCCGCGCTCGTACACGCCGGAGGTGGCGACCGCCAGGTCGGTGCCGGTCAGCACCAGACAGGTCGCTGCCGCGTCGAAGGGATGCCGCACACCGATCCGCCACGGCTGTCCGGCCGCGTCGTGGCCGCGTACCCGCACGTCGCCGCCCGCGTTCACGCAGTGGTTCGGCGAGCCGGCGGCGACCAGCCGGTCCGAGGCGACCTGCGCCGCCCAGCCCTTGACGTAGCCGGACGGGTCGAGCCGCCCGGTCGCGTACACGTCGAAGAACCCGTCGGTGGCGGTCCACAGGTCGGCGCAGGCCGCCAGCACGGCGCGCAGGTCGGCGGAGGCGTCGGCGGGCCGCAGCTCGCCCCGGTCGATCCGGCACACCTCGCTGTCGTCCCGGTACGTGCTGAACCGCGCGTCCACCTCGCGCAGCCAGCCGAACGTGTCCTCGGCCAGCTCGTGCAGGGTCCCCGGGGGCAGGTCGTCGGCCAGGTCCAGGCTGATCGCCGTACCCATGACGTGCTCGACCCGGCGCAGGCCGGAACGAACCGTCACGCCTTGTCCAGCGCGGCCTGCAACGACTGCTTGTACGCGGTGCTGGTGTACGTGGCCCCGGAGACGGTGCTCAGGTTGGCGCTCTGCCGGGCCACCACCTCACCGGACGTGCCGCTGTAGCGGGCCTGCACGTCGTCGCTGCGCTGCCCGGACTGCCCGCCCAGCGGCAGTCCGATCGCCGTGGCGTCGACGATCCGGCTGCCGCTGAGCGTGATCCGCACCTGCAGTGAGCCGTACTCGTAGGTGACCGACGGCCCGGTCACCGTGCGGGTGGTGACCTTCGGCGCGCTGGTGGTGGTCCGCGGCGCGGCGGGTGCGGTGCTGGTACGGGTGCCGCCCCGGCTGGCCGGGCTGCGGTCGGCGGACGCCTTCGGGGTGGGCTTCGCCGAGGCGCGCGACGACGGCGTGGCGCTGCCGGACGCGGCGGCGGTGGGCGACGGCGGCTCGGGCGCGGCCGAGCCGCCCGGGGCGACCGGAGCCAGCGCCACCGGCGCGTCCGGCAGGGTCTGCCCACTGCCCGGCGCGCCCTTGAGCACCACGAGCGCGGTGGTGCCGGCGGCCAGTCCGGTGATCGCGAGGAGCGCGCGACGCATGGTGGTGCCTTTCCTACAGCTCGAACGCGGTCAGGTGGATCTGGCGGCGGGGCACGCCGGCCGCGCGCAGCGCGGCGACCGCCTCGTCGACCAGGCCGCCCGGGCCGCACAGGTAGACGTCGCGCCGGGTCAGGTCGGGCACCAGGCGGCGCAGCCCCTCCGGGTTCATCACCTGGCGGGGGCCGGGGTCGTCACGGCGGCCGACGACGTACCAGACGGAGGTCTGCCGGGCCTGCGCGAGCCAGTCCAGCTCCTGGTGCAGCAGCACGTCGGCCGGGGTGCTCGCGCGGTAGATCAGCGCCGCGCCGGGCGGCAGCTCCTCCAGCATGGCCCGCAGCGGGGCGATGCCGCTGCCGCCGGCGATGAGCAGCGTCCGCTCCCGGGTGCGGTGCGCGGCCGTGAACGTGCCGGAGGGACCCTGCGCCCAGACCCGGGTGCCCGGCGTCAGGTCGCGCAGCTCGGCGGTGTACCCGCCGACGACCTTCACCGTGATCCGCAGCCACCTGTCGTTGCCGGCGGCGGAGACGGAGAACGGGTGCGACTGCCACCAGCAGCCGGGGTTGAGGAACCTCCAGCGGAAGAACTGCCCGCCGAGCAGGTCGATCTGGTTGAGCCGCTGCCCGGTCAGGTATACCGACACGGTGTCCTGGCTCTCCGCCACGACGTCGGCGACGCGCAGCCGGTGCCGCAGGTTGAACGCCAGCGGCGCGAGCACCCGGCCCCACACCAGCGCGGCCACCACCAGCACGTATCCGGCGATCCAGCCGGTACGCACCAGGCCCGGCTGGTGCAGCTGCGCGCCGTTGCTGAACTGGTGCGCGTAGCCGAGCAGCAGCGTGAGGTAGCTGGCCGCGTGCAGCAGGTGCCACAGCTCGTACGGCAGGCGGCGGCGCACCGCGCGTACCGCGGTGACCGCGACGGTGACCAGCACGCCGGCCGCGGCGAACGCGGTGATCATGTCCTCGTAGTCGGTCAGCAGCACGCCGACCTCGCCGAGCACCGAGTTGCGCTCCTGCCGGGAGTAGCCGACCACCAGCAGCGACATGTGCGTGAGCACCGCCACCAGCAGCGTCGCGCCGAGGTCCCGGTGCAGCCGGGAGATCCGCTCGCCGCCGAGCGCGCGTTCCAGCACGCCCATCCGGCTCATCATCAGCACCTGGACCAGCAGCAGGTAGCCGGCGATCAGGCCGGTGATCCGGCCGCCCGCGGTGAGCAGGTCGGCGGTGTCGGTGAGCGACCCGGCCGGGGTGTCCAGCCACCACGGCACCACTGCGGCGACCAGCCCGAGCCAGAAGAGCGCGGCGAGCGTCCGCCGGGCGCCGGGTCCGCGGCGCGGACGAGCCGGGGGTACGGGAGCAGCCGGACGGCCGCCGTACGGGGCGGAGTGCCCGGTACGACGGCCGGCGGCGCGGGTTTCCTGGTACGTCACGCGTAGATCTTGACCGGGGTGAACTTCTGCCGGGGGAAGATCTTGTCCACCTCGGCGTTTGTCAGGCCGAAGCGGCCCTGCGCGACCGATCCGTAGACGTTGAACATGTTGTTGTACTCCGGCACGTCGCCGCTGTCCAACTTGTCCAGCCCGTTCCAGGTGCCCAGCAGCGAGCTGGCCAGTTTGCGGCCGGACAGCACGGTGACCACGCCGCCGTGGCCGTGGTCGGTGCCGCCGCCGTTCGAGGCGACCCGGCGGCCGAACTCGCTGGACACCATGATCGTCACGTCCGCTGCCTGGTCGCCCAGGTCGGTGAAGAACGCGGCCATCGCGGCGGCCAGCTCGTTGAGCCGCCGCCAGAGCTGGCCGCCCTCGCGGGTGCCCTGGTTCTCGTGGGTGTCGTAGCCGCCCATGCCGACGGTGGCCACCCGTACGTTCGCGCCGCCCTTGATGAGCTGGGCGAGCTGCTTGAACGAGTTGCCGACGCCCCGGTACTCGACGCCCTCGGCGGCGGCATACGGCTTCGCGGCGAGCTTCTGGGCGGTGGCGAGCGCGCCCATGCCCTCGATGACCGCCTCCTCCACCGGGTGGTTGATGCCGGTGAACAGGCCGCGGATCGCCTTCTCGGTGGCCGCGCGGAACTTGTCGTCGCCGTTGAGCCGCAGGTCGCCGACGCTGTTGAGGGAGATCGCGCCGTTCACGCCGACGAGCGAGCGCGGCAGCGTGCTGCCGATGCCGACGCTGCGGAACGCGGTGCCCTTGCCGAGCGCGTCGACCAGGCTGTCCAGCCAGCCCCGGCCGCCGGTCTCACCGGGCAGGCCGCCCAGGTTGCAGGCGTCGGCGGCCTGGAAGTGGCTGCGGGACAGCCGCGGGTCGGACGCGGCCGGCACGAAGCCGAGCTGACCGGCCTTGAGCCACTTCTCCAGCGGCGCGAACGCGCTGGTCAGCTTGAAGCCGCGGGCCAGCGCCAGCGAGTCCTCGCCGAGCAGCAGGTCCGGGCGGGCCTTGGTGAGCACCGGGTCGCTCGCCGGGGCGACCAGGCTCAGCCCGTCCAGCCCGCCGTAGAGGAAGACGTGGATCAGCGTGCCGGTCTTGGTCGCGGCGAACGACGCCGACGTGGTGACGAACTGGGCCGTCGCCAGCGCGGTCGCGGTGGCCGCGGCGCCCGCGACGAAGGTACGGCGGGTGACGCCCCGGCCGTCCTGCTGCGCCTCCTCGATCTCCTCCAGCCGGCGGTACCGGTCGGCCTCGGCCGCGCTCTCGGCCGCGACGATGTCCGCCTCCGCGCGCAGCAGCGCCTCGGCCGGGTTGTCGGCCAGCCGCCGCAGGTCGGGGCATTCGGGGTGCAGGGGGTACGGGTTCACGGTCATCTCCATCGAATGCCTCACCGGAGGTGGTGCTGGGGGGACGCGAGGATCGTCCGCGCGACAGCGGCGATGGCCCCGTTGAAGGTGGCGTCGACCTTGGCGCTCTCGGCGACCCCGGCCACGGCGAGCACGAGCTTCTTCTCCTTGGCGCTGAGCTTCTGGTGCACCAGCCGCTGGGCCAGCGCGTCCACGTACGCCCCGGCGGTGGCCGGCGGCTTCGCCACCAGCTTCTCCGGCTTGGCGAAGGTGAACTGCTTGCGGTAGCCCGCGATCAGGTCGCCCGCCTCGTTCCAGCCGTCGATCATCGTGCCGGCCGAGGTCCAGGCCAGGTAGACGTCGGCGTAGCCGTCCGGGGTGGGCTTGCCCATCGGGTACTGGCCGAGTTCGCGCATCTTGTCCTGGATCTGCCGCAGGCCCTGCGCGAACGGGGTCCGCCGATTGTCGCCGGAGTAGCCGGGGGCCGCGTCCGGCGAGACGCCGAGCGCCCGGTACGTGGCGACCAGGTACTCCATCGGGCGGCGTACCTTCTGGCCGACCGCGGCCCAGAACTCCGAGGAGCTGAACAGCGTCGCCAGCACCGGGCGGATCTGCCCCTTGTTCGTGGTGTACGCCTTGGCGAGCCGGTCCACCACGGACTTCGGCGGGGTGTCGGAGACGAACCGGGTGGCGAGGTTCTGCGCCACGTACCGGGCGGTCGACGGGTGCGTCGCGATGTAACGGATGTACGAGTCGATGACCTTGTCGGCGGCCACCGGATCGTCGGAGTTGTTGGCGTGGCTGAACCCGAGGATCTTCACCTTGCCGAGGTAGTGCCGCTCGGCGAAGAACTTGTACTTGCCGTCGGCGACACCGCGTCCGGTCTGCAGCAGCGCGGCCTGGCGTACGTCCTTCTCGGTGTAGCCACCGTCGACGCCGACGGAGTACAGCTCCAGGTTCTCCCGGGCCAGGTTCTCGTTGACCGCGTCCTTGCGCGAGTCGACCTGGTTCAGGTAGAGCAGCAGCGCCGGGTGCTTGTTCGCGGCGACGAGCATCTCCGGGTAGCTGCCGAGCGCGTGCTTGCGGATGACGTCCCGGTCGAACGCGTTGCGGTAGTTCTCCCCGCCGTCGAAGTCGGCGGCGACGTGCAGGAAGTCGTTCCAGAAGTCGACCATCACCTCGAACAGCTGCCGGTCCGACCAGATCTGCCGGGCGATGGTGGCGTCCACCGTCTCCCGGGCCGGGTCGACGCCCTTCTCGTTGAGCTGCTCGCGCTGGTCGCGCAGCTGCGTCGGGCTGAGCTTGAGTGACTGCAGCTCGGCCAGCTTCAGCTCCGCCTTCGTCGGGGCGATCTTCTCCGGTTCGAGCTGCTGGCGCAGCCAGTCGTCGATGCCGAGCCGCTTGATGTCGGCGAGCATCTTCGGGGTCGCGCCGAACGTGGTGCGGGTGGCGAGGTGCCGGATCGGATCCTTGGCGAGCACCGTCTTCACAGTCACCTTGGTCGCCTCGGCAGCGGCGGCCGGGCTGCCGTAGAGCCGGCCGCCGGTGGGCGCGTTGCGCTTGAGCGCCTCGCCCGCCCGGGAGCCCATGTAGCTCTCGTTCTGCTCGGTGTAGGTCCGCACGGTGCTGGGCTGCTGGCCGCTCGGCCGCGCCGCGTTGCCGTCGGTGGTGACGGTGCCGGTGGCGTCACCGGCCGCTGCGTCACCGGTGAACAGTCCGCGTACCTGCGGAGACAGCGCGAAGGCGGCGCCACCGGCGACCACCGCGGCCCCACCGAGGGTGGCCAGCGCGCGGCGGCGACCCCGGTTCGGCGGCTCGTCGCCGTCGTCGTCCAGCGTGGGCAGTCCCGGGCCGGGCGGCGGGCCGTACCCGCCGGCGGGCTGGGCGTAGCCGCCCTGCTGGGGGAAGCCGCCCTGCGGCGGGTAGCCACCGGCGGCGGGGGCGAAGCCGTCCGGTCCGACCCACTGCGGGCCCGGCGCGGCGGCGGGGTGAGCGCCGGCGTACGGCGCGTCGTGCGGGTCGCGGTACCCGTCCGGATGGGGGTGCTGGTATCCGTCCCAGCCGCGGTCGTCCCGGGGTCGACGCGGTGGCACGTTCAGGTCGGCCATGTACCTATCCCGTTTTCTTCGAGTGCCGGCACGCCTGCCACCCGGGGGGTCGGGTGGCGCAGGGGCGGCGACGGTTGCCGGAGAAGTTGCCTACGGGAAAGTAGCCAGGCCGTCCCGGCCGCTCAAGGCACGCCGGACGCGCCCGTGAGCGCACTTAAGACGGTGCTCAGGCCCGCCGCGGAGGACCCGGCGGGGCGGCGAGTGCGCGGCGACCTCCGGAGCAGGGCCGATCCGGTCACGCACCGCCCGAACGCGAGGTTTCGCAGCCCGGCGAGGCCGCCGGGGGCGTTCACCGCCTCACCGAAACTTAAGGTACGGATAAGCCTGCGCTGAGAACCTCGTTCCGCCTGTCCGGTCCGGCGAAACAGCAGCAGCGGCGGCGCGTGACCGCCCTCCGATCCGGGTATGCCGCCGAACCGCTGAAGCCGTGAGGGGAAGGCACCGCCATGCTCAGCCAAGAGGATCAGCGCAGGTTCGAACAGATCACCCGCCGTCTGCGGGAGAGCGACCCTCGGTTCTTCGCCCGGTTGGACAGCCGGATAAAGGGACGCCGGGGCCGGTACATGATGCTGCTGACGATCGTGCTGTGGGCCTCGCTACCGGCGATGACAGTACTGGTCGGACGGCTGGCCGGGGCGATCTGCGCGGTGGTGCTGGTCGCCAACGCCGCCGTGATGTGGCGTTTCCGCCGCCGATTGCTGTAGGCGTAAGGAAGGGCCCCTTCTTAACGCCTCCGGTAGAGGAAGGGCCCCTTCTTAACGCGCGCCTTCGGCGCGACCGAACTCCGTGGGCGACGCGCCCTCGGTGCTGCCGAACTCCCGGTACGCCCGGCGCAGCCGCTCGGCCAGGCCAGGCCCGCCGATCGCGGCACCGGGCGACCCGAGCTGGCGCAGCAGCAGCTCCGGGCCGGTGGCGAGCGTGGGCGGCCGGTCCGGCAGCGCCACCGGCGCCAGCCAGAACCGGTCCAGCTCCTCGTCCGGCTCGACCGCCGGCAGCCCGGCCAGGGCCCGCGCCGCGCCGACCACCGGCACACCCGTCGTCGCCGCCGGGTCCGGCCCGGCGCCCGGGACCGATGCCGCGCCCGCGCCGAGCACACCGCCGTCCGCCACGGCGCCGCGCAGCGTACGCAGCCGGTCGAGCAATTCGGCGCGGGACCGGCCACGCCAGTGCAGCAGGTGGAACGGGTCGGCGTCGAACGCCTCGGCGAGCAGGTAGAACGTGGCCGCCAGGTGTTTGCACGGCACCGCGAAGTCGGGGCAGCCGCAGCTCTGGTCCAGCTCGTCGATCTCGGCCGGGAACAGCGGCGCGCCCGCCTCGGCGAACAGCTCCTCCAGTTCGGCCGGCAGGTCACCGGCGAGCAGCCGGGCGCTGAAGAACGCCTGCCCGGCCAGCTCCGACTCCAGCCGCCGCCACACCTTCTCCGGGTACGCGGCCAGCCCGATCCGCACCGGGTAGGGGCGCGGCCGGGAGCCCTGCACCTCGGCGGTGACCTTGCCGGGCGACACGTCCAGCCGGAGCACCTGCCCCCGGCGCGCGTACGCCCGGCCGCGGGTGAGCCGGGAGCCGAGCGCGAACGACTCCAGCACCTCCACGAAGCGCCGGGACCACCAGGACTGCCCGATCGCGCCCCTGGTGCTGCGCGCCCGCAGGCCACCCTCGACCCGCAGCGGCGGCCGGTAGTCGTCAAAGCGGGGGCTCACTCGACCACCGCCCCGGACTCCAACGTGAACAGGTCCCGCAGCGTGTCGGTGGACAGCTCGGTGATCCACTGCTCGCCGCTGCCCACCACGGACCGGGCCAGGCTGCGCTTGTCCGCGATCATCGCGGCCACCTTCTCCTCGACGGTGCCGGCGCAGACGAACTTGCGTACCTGCACGCGGCGGCGCTGTCCGATGCGGAACGCCCGGTCGGTGGCCTGGTCCTCGACGGCCGGGTTCCACCACCGGTCCACGTGCACCACGTGGTTGGCGGCGGTCAGCGTGAGACCGGTGCCGCCGGCCTTGAGCGACAGCACGAACAGCGGCGGCCCCTGCGGCGCCTGGAAGCGGGTCACCATGGCGTCCCGGTCGGCCTTGCCGACGCCGCCGTGCAGCAGCAGCACCTCCCGACCGGTACGCGCCGACAGGTGCCCGCGCAGCATGCCGCCGAACTCGGCGTACTGGGTGAACAGCAGCGCCTTCTCCTCCGCGGCGAGCACCTCGTCGACGATCTCGTCGAGGCGTTCCAGCTTGCCGGAGCGGCCGTCCAGCGCGGAGCCGTCGTGCAGCAGCTGGGCGGGGTGGTTGCAGACCTGCTTGAGCCGGGTCATGGTGGCCAGCACCAGCCCGCGTCGTTCGATGCCGTCGCTGGACTCGATCTTCGCCATCATGTCGTCCACCACGGCCTGGTAGAGGGCTGCCTGCTCGGCGGTGAGGTTGCAGACCACCTCCATCTCCAGCTTCTCCGGCAGGTCAGTGATGATCGTCGGGTCGGTCTTGAGGCGGCGCAGCACGAACGGGCCGGTGATCCGGCGCAGCCGCTCGGCGACCTCGGCGTCGCCGTGCCGCTCGATCGGTTCGGCGAAGCGCTTGCGGAACGTCGCGGCCGGGCCGAGCAGCCCCGGATTCGCGAACTGCATGATCGACCAGAGGTCGGCGAGCCGGTTCTCCACCGGCGTACCGGTGACCGCGACCCGGTGCCGCGCGGGCAGTGACCGGACCGCCTCGGCCTGCCGGGTGGCGGCGTTCTTGATCGCCTGCGCCTCGTCCACCACCACCCGGTGCCAGTCGACGCCGGCCAGCTCGAACGCGTCCCGGGCGGCCACCGAGTACGTGGTGAGCACCAGGTCCGCCTCGCCCACCGCGGTGGCGAAGCCCTCGCCCCGGGCGCGCTCGGCGCCGTGGTGCACGTGTACGCGCAGGCCGGGCGCGAACTTCGCCGCCTCCCGCTGCCAGTTGCCGACGAGCGACATCGGGCAGACCAGCAGCGTGGGCCCGGCCTCCGGCGGGTCACCGGCGAGCAGCGCGAGCAGTTGGACGGTCTTGCCCAGCCCCATGTCGTCGGCGAGGATGCCGCCGAGCCCGAGCGACTGGAGGAACGCCAGCCAGGCCAGCCCGCGCCGCTGGTACGGCCGCAGCGTCCCGGTGAAACCCGGCGGCGGGTCGGCCGGGGTGAGCCGCCGTTCCGCCTCACCGGCGAGCAGTTCGCCGAGCGCGCCGTCGGCGACCACGTCCAGCACCGGCAGCTCACCGGCACTGTCGTCACCGGACAGTCCCATCCGCAGCAGGTCGGCCACCGTCAGCTCGCCGGAGGAGCGCAGCAGCTTCAGCCCGGCCTCCAGCCGCGGCGGGTCCAGCTCGACCCACCGGCCGCGCAGCCGGACCAGCGGCGACTTCAGGTCGGCCAGCGACGCCAGTTCCTCGGCGGTCAGCGGCTGGTCGCCGAGCGCCAGCTCCCAGCGGTAGTCGACGAGCGCGTCCAGCCCCAGCTTCCCGGCGCTTGTGGCCACCGCTCCCGGCGCGCTCCGGCTGCGCGCCCGCAGCCGCGCGCCGAGCCGCGACGAGGAACGCCGCCACCACGACGGCAGCAGCACCCCGAACCCGGCCGCGTGCAGCACCGGCGCGCCCTCACGCAGGAACCGGTGCGCGCCGTCGGCGTCCAGTTCCATGCCGTCCGGCGCGGCGGTCCGCACCGCGGCGTCCACCTCGGGCCACAGCCGGCTGGCCCGGCCCAGCTCGGCCAGGAGCGTCTCCTGCGGCTCCACGCCCCGGGCGGCCAGCGCCGGCGCGGGCCGCTGCCAGATGTGTGCGGCGTCCACCACGAGCCCCGGCTCGTCGGCCGGGTGCAGGCCGAACTCGACCCGCCAGACGGCGTCCTCGACCAGCTCGGCGACCGGGTCGACGTCCGGCTCGACCAGGCGGAACGTGGCCCGTACCGCGCCGCCCGCGGCGTCGCGCTGCCAGGCGTCCAGTACGTCGCGCAGCGTCGCCAGCGCGTCCGGCTCGGCGGGGAACGCCCGCTCCGGGCCGGTCAGCGCGGCCAGCCAGCGCGGCACCGCGCCGACCGGGCGCATTCCCCGGTGCAGCCGGGTGTCGGCCAGCGCCACCCGGGCGGCGGCGTCGACCAGCGCGTCCAGCGCCTCGGCGACCAGCTCACCGGCTCCGATGTCGCCGGATCGCCCGGCCCACGCGCCGCCCGTCGGTTCGCCCGCCCGGCTGCTGTCCCGGACGGACCCGCTCGGCGAGCGCCCGCCCGGCATGGGCTCGGCGGCGTCCGTCCGCACATCCGCCGACGCCGGGGCGGCGGCCCCGCCAGGGCCTTCGCCCGCACCGACCGACGCCGCTGCCGGGCCCCACGGCTCGGGCCGCCATTCCCGGGCGGCGCGGGCCGCCGGTGGCAACGCCGTCGCCAGGTCGCGCGCCCAGCCCGCGTCGGTGCCGGTGAGCAGCGGCCGCCAGAGCGCCCACCCGGTCGCCACGTCGTCCGCCCCGACGGCCCGCAACCGCCGCCCGGCCCTCGCGCCGGAGGCCGCCGGTGACCGCCGCGCCGAGGCACGCCGGCCGGTCGCGGCCGGCCCGCCGTCGGGTCCACCACCACCGGGGTACGCGTCGAGCGCGACCGGCAGCAGCCGGCCGCGTGCGACCAGGTCGGTGGCGAAGTCGGCCAGCTCGCACAGGTGACGCAGGCTCGCCCCGACCGGGCCCGGCGCCGGCGCGCGCAGCAGCTCGTACGCGGCGTCCGGGGCGTACCCCAGGGCCGGGACCCGCCATCCGGCGCGGGTGACCGGGCCGCGGACCGGTTCCCCGACGGTGGCCCGGATCAGTTCCGGCGAGTCCACCGGCGAGCCGGCGCGGGTCGGCAGGTCCAGCAGGACGGAGATCGGCTCGCCCGGCATGCCGTCGAGCGCGGCGGCGAGCGTGGCGTGGTCGGCGGCGAACGGGTGCGGGCGCTCGCGCGGGACGCGGCCGGGCCGGCGGGGCGCGCGCGCCGGGCGCGTGCTGTCCTCGGCCCACAGGGCGAGCCCGCTACCGGGCAGCCACAGCCCGTGGATGACCAGCACTGCTCCCCCTCGCCGACGCCGGGGCCGGAAGACGGCGCCCGGGGAGTCAGGATAGGCCGCCGGGCGTCGCTATCGTCGGCGCCATGGTCGACCTTCTCGTGCTCGGCGGTCTCGGTGTGGACGTCCGCG
>NZ_JAGPXV010001187.1:0-477 GCF_018070405.1 Micromonospora sp. D75 | reverse complement strand
CCCGCCTCGCGGCGATCGGCACGGGCGCCACGGTGGCGGCCACCGCCGCCACCGGCGGGGTGCTGCTCGGCCAGGCCCGGCAGGCCCGGCGCACCATCCCGATGGCGCAGGCCCCGCCACCGCGCTGCGACGGCGTGTACGGCGCGAAGCTGCCCGGCCCGCCGGTCACCATGGTCATCCTGGGCGACTCCTCGGCAGCCGGCTACGGCGTGCACAGGCGCCGGGAGACACCGGGCTCGCTGCTGGCCACCGGGCTGTCCCGCCGCCTGCACCGGCCGGTACGCCTGCACCGGTTCGCCGTGGTGGGCGCGCTCTCGTCCGGGCTGAAACCGCAGGTCGAGTCCGCCCTGGAGGTCGAGCCGGACGTGGCGGTGATCCTGGTGGGCGGCAACGACGTCACCAACCGCACGCCGCCGGGGCTGGCCGTGCGCTACCTGGTCGACGCGGTCCGCACGCTGCGGGCGGCCGGCTGCGAGG
>NZ_JAGPXV010001186.1:0-478 GCF_018070405.1 Micromonospora sp. D75 | reverse complement strand
CCGCACGGTGGGCGCGCCCACCACGTCGACCGGCTCGTCCAGCGGCGCGGACTCGAAGCGGGCGTGCTGGCCGGGGATGTCACCGGCCACGCCGTCCAGCAGCGAGCCGAGCGCGCCGGCGAACGGCACCGAGGAGATCGCCGCCGGGTTGCCGTTGGGCGGTACGGCGACCGGCTGGGGCGGACCGGCGAGCGTGACCTCGCGGCGGTCCTCCCCGGCCAGGCCCGGATAGTCGGCGGTACGGAAGCCGGTGGCGACCAGGCCCCGGTCGAGCGCGTCGAACCCGGCGATGCGGGAGAACGTGAACGTGTCGCCGGGCGCCGCCCCGTCCCCCTTGACGTAGTGGTCGAGCCACTGCGCGGTCAGGAACTTCACCCGGTCGGAGTCGGAGGTGGGTCCGGAGCCGCCGTCGTGGCCGCCGGTGAACCAGGCGACCCGCTCCGGCGTGGCGGCGGCGGCGCTGAGCCGCGCGTTGGCG
>NZ_JAGPXV010001185.1:0-480 GCF_018070405.1 Micromonospora sp. D75 | reverse complement strand
GACCGATATTTTGCATATCAGCGAATTATTGCAAGAAGCAGCGAATCAGCTCGAAAGCGAGCACGCGCTGGTGCGCTGGCTGACGCAACATATCGCCGAACCGGACAGCAATGCTTCCAGCCAGCAGATGCGTCTGGAGAGCGATAAGCATCTGGTGCAAATCGTCACTATCCACAAATCAAAAGGACTGGAATATTCGCTGGTCTGGCTGCCATTTATCGCGCGCTTTCGTAAACAGGATCAGGCGTTTTATCACGACCGCGATTCCTTTGCCGCGGTCCTCGACCTTGGAGAAGGGGAGAATAGCCTTGAGCTGGCGGAAGCCGAGCGCCTGGCGGAGGATTTACGCCTGTTGTACGTCGCCCTGACCCGCGCGGTGTGGCACTGCAGTCTCGGGGTTGCGCCGTTAAGTACCCGCCGTAGCGATAAACCTGGCAACAGCGATTTTCATCACAGCGCCCTCGGCCGTCTGCTGCAGGA
>NZ_JAGPXV010000126.1:0-11566 GCF_018070405.1 Micromonospora sp. D75 | reverse complement strand
GTATAAAAACATGCCCAGCCTAGCGCCGGGTGTCCGGTTCGGGACCTCCGGCGGGACGTGATCCTCAGAACAGCACTGTGGCGAGCGTGCCGACCGGGCGGAAGCCGCAGCGCTCGTAGACCCGCCGGGCGGGCAGGTTGAAGTCGTTCACGTAGAGGCTCACGGTGGGCGCGACCCGGTCCAGCGCGTCGCGCACCACAGCGGCCATCGCGGCGGTGGCGATGCCCCGGCCCCGCCACTCGGGCGCCACCCAGACGCCCTGCACCTGCGCGGTCCGGCGGGTCACCACCGCCAGCTCGGCCTTGAAGACCACCCGCCCGTCGACGAAACGGGCGTAGGCGCGGCCGGCGCGCACCAACTCGGTCACCCGGCGCCGGTAGCCGCGCCCGCCGTCCTCGGCCAGCGGCGACACCCCGACCTCCTCGGTGTACATCGCCACCGCGGCCGGGAACAGCCGGTCGACCTCACTGCCGCGCACCCGCCGCACGTCCGGGTCGGGCGCCACGGCGGGCAGCGCGTCAGTCGCCAGCAAGGGCTGGTTCGGGCGTACGTCCCGGGCCGGCCCCCAGTACGCGGAGAGGCGGTCCCAGAGCCCGAGCACGGCGTCGGCGCGGCCCACGATCGAGGAACAGAGCCGCTCCTGCCCGCTCAACTGCTCGGCGAACGCGGTCACCGCCGGCTCGGACGCGAGCACCGGCGTCAGGTTGCCACCCAGCCAGCAGATCGACTCCAGGTTGCGGCGGGAGCCGTAGCCGAGGATCCGCGCCTCGGCCCGCCACCAGGCCAGCCCGCGCGCCGCCACCCGCTCGGCGACCTGCGCGCCGGCGTACGGGTCGAGGTCGAGCAGCCGCTCGACCGCGCGGCGCTCCGACTCCCCGAGTTGGCGTACCGGCATCGTGAGCACGGTTACCAGCCTGCCAGATCCGCGCCGGGGCGCGCGGGCCGACCGGGCACCCCGGACCGCTCCGGTGAGCGGCGGCTCAGCCGACCGTCACGGGCGCCGGTTCGGGCACGGGCGGCCGGGTCCGGGCGGCCCACCGCACCACCGGCGGCACGAGTGCGCCGAGCAGCAGGAACACCCCGCCGAGCACCAGCCAGCCGGGCACGCCCCAGCCGATCGCGAGCGTGGTCACCACCACCGGGGCGACCATCGAGCCGAGCTGCATGCCCATCCCGTACGCCCCCTGATACTGGCCGTGCGCGTGCGCCGGGGCCAGCCCGAACGAGATGCCCCAGCCGGCCGCCGCGTGCCACAACTCCCCCACCACGTGCACCAGCGCGCCGGCCAGCAGCAGCGGCACCGCGAAGGCGACCGGCACGCCGCCACCGGCCGCGAACAGCGCGCAGGCGCCGGCGAGCAGGACGCCGGCCCGGCGGGCGGCCCGGCCCGCGCCGGTCAGGTCCTCGGTGCCCCGCGAGGCGCGGACCTGGAACAGGATCACCACCACCGTGTTGACGAGCAGGCAGACGGAGATCAGCCAGTTGGGCGCGGTGGTGTGCCCGGCGATCCAGAGCGGCAGGGCGATGTTGATCAGCGAGAAGTGCATGGACATCAGCCCGTCCAGCACGGTGAAGGCGAGGAAGGGGCGGTCCCGCAGCGCGATCAGCCGCGGTCCGTGCGCCGGGGCGGGTACCGGCGGGACCGGCGGGAGCCGCAGCAGCACCGCCGCCGCCAGCACGTAGGTCGCGGCGTCGAGCAGGATCAGCGTGACGTACGCGCCGCGGGTGTCGGCGGCGAGCGCGAACCCGGCCAGCACGGTGCCCACCGAGATGCCGACGTTGGTGACCGCGCGCAGGTAGGCGCGGGTGCGGACCCGCTGGTCGGGTGGGACGGCGCCGGCGATCAGCGCGCCCCGGGCGCCCCGGGTGCCCGCGTCGGCGAGCGCCATCAGCACGCCGACGGCCAGGAAGCCGGGGAACGAGCGCACCGCTACCAGCGCGGCGGTGCACCCGGCCGAGGCGAGCAGCGCGGCCATCTGGAGCCCGCGCGGGCCGAGGCGGTCGGCCAGGTAGCCCATCGGCGTGCTCGCCACCAGGCTGACCAGCGCGGTGAGGGTGAGCGCCACGCCGACCTCGGCCACCGTGAGCCCGACCGATCGGGTGAGGAAGAGCGCGCTGGCGGTGAGCCAGGTGCCCCGCCCGACGGTGTTGACGAGCGTGGAGAGGGCGAGGGTCCGGGACGGGCCCGGTTCGGGAAGCAGGCGCACGCCGGCAGCCTAACAGTACGAACGTACGGTTTGCAGCCGAGTTCCATCCGCGTCTTGTCGGCGATGCATTGCCGATATATCGTTGATGCATCAGTGATACGACGACAGAAGGAGAGCCCTGATGGGTTTCCATCGACGCATGCACGCCATGCACGACGAGATGCGCCGCCGGGGCGGCTTCGGCTTCCCGCCCGTACCCCCCGGTCCGCCGCCCTTCCCGCCCGGACCGCACGGCCACGGGCGGGGCCGCGGCGGGCGCGGACGAGGCCGGCGGCCCAACGTGCGCGGCGCCGTGCTGGCCCTGCTCACCGAACGTCCGATGCACGGCTACGAGATGATCCAGGAGATCGACTCCCGCACCGGCGGGGCCTGGCGGCCCAGCCCCGGCTCGATCTACCCGACGCTGCAACTGCTGGAGGACGAGGGCGTCATCGCGACCGCCGCGGACTCCGAGGGCGGGCGCAAACGCTTCGCGCTCACCGAACAGGGCCAGGCCGAGGCGACCGCCGCTGCGCAGACCCCGCCCTGGGCGGAGTTCGCCGAGCAGACGGTAAACAGCTGGCACGACATCCGCGACGCCGGCGCGCAGGCCATGCAGGCGCTGCGGCAGGTGATGACCACCGGCACCGACGACCAGCGCGCCCGCGCCGCGCAGGTGCTCGACGAGACGCGGCGCAAGCTCTACGCCATCCTCGCCGAGTCCGAGTGAGCGCCGCCGCCGCGACGGCACGCCGGCCGGACCACGACCGGCGTGCCGTCAGGCCCGGCGCGCGGTGACGAGCAGGTACTCCCAGCGCATCACGCCGCCGTCCAGGTGCCGGGCGGCCAGGTCGGTCAGCGCGCGGTCGAGCCCGGCCGTACGCTCCGGGTCGCCCGCGTTCGCGCGGTAGGCCGCCACGGTGGGCCCGTAGTGGGTCGCGAAGAAGTCCCGGAACTGTTCCGGCGTGGCGAACCGGTCCACCACCACGGCGTCGCGCCCCAGCGTGAGCGCGTCGACCCGGTCGCCGAACAACTCCCGGACGTGGTTCTCGTCGCCCCAGAGCGGGGGCGGCTGCGCGCCCGGCGGCGGTGGCGGCGCGAACGGCCGCATGGCCGCGAACAACTGGCCCACGAAGCCCTCCGGGGTCCAGTTGACCAGGCCGATCGTCCCGCCCGGCCGGCACACCCGCAGCAACTCGTCGGCGGCGACCCGGTGCCGTGGCGCGAACATCACGCCCACACAGGACAGCACCGCGTCGAACGCGCCGTCGGCGTACGGCAGCGCCTCCGCGTCCGCCTCCTCCCAGATCAGCGTCACGCCCTCCCGCTCGGCCGCCGCCCGCCCGATCGCCAGCAACTCCGGGGTGAGGTCCCCGGCCACCACCTGCGCGCCGGTCCGGGCCGCCGGCAGAGCCGCGTTGCCGGTCCCGGCCGCCACGTCCAGCACCCGCATGCCCGGTCCCACTCCGGCGGCCCGGACCAGCGTCGCCCCCAACTGCGGGATCATCTGCGCGGCCACTGCGGAGTAGTCGCCCAGCGCCCACATCGCGCGGTGCCGGGCCTTCACCGCCGCGTCCTGTTCCCGTTCCTCGATCATCTGTCGCTCCTCAGCTGTCGTCCCTGCACAGGACGCTAGGCAGCGGACGACACGGCCCCCAGTACGAGATCTGTACCGCTCCCGACAGGCGCCTGGCCGGGCCGCCGGGCCGGGCGTAGCGTGCCCGCCATGGGGGCCTCCTACCACCAGTTCTGCCCCGTGGCGAAGGCCATGGAACTGCTCGACGAGCGGTGGACGCTGCTCGTGGTCCGGGAGCTGGTCAGCGGCTCGGAACGCTTCAACGAGCTGCGCCGGGGCCTGCCCCGGATGTCGCCCACGCTGCTGTCGCGCCGGCTGCACCAGCTCGTCCGCGCCGGGGTGGTGGAGCGGCGGGTCGACGGCGCCGACGTGCGCTACGTCCCGACCGCCGCCGGGCGGGAGCTGCGGCCCGTGCTGGAGGCGCTCGGCGCCTGGGGCGTGCGCTGGATCGGCGAGCTGGGCGACGCCGACCTGGACCCGAAGCTGCTGCTGTGGGACATGCACCGGCACGTCGACCACGACGCGGTCCCGCCGGGGCGTACCGTCGTGCGGTTCCGCTTCCGGGACGTGCCGGCGGCGCAGCGCGACTGGTGGCTGGTGATCGCCGCGGGCGAAGCCGACGTCTGCGACATCGACCCCGGGCACGACGTGACGGTGACCGTCACCGCGGACCTGCGTGCCCTGGTGCAGGTCTGGATGGGCGACCTGGGGTGGGCGGCGGCGCTGCGCGGCGGCGCGGTGGAGGTGAGCGGGCCGGAGGCGCTGCGGCGTGCCGCGCCCGGCTGGTTCACGCTCTCCCCGTTCGCCGCCGTGCCCCGGCCCTGAGACGGCGCGTGCGGCCGCCCCCGACGGGGACGGCCGCACGGCGACGCGGAGAACAGATCAGTGCACGGTGACGGTGGCGCCGCCCGGCACCAGGTCGCGCAGCTCCTCGGGGATCTCGGCGCCCATCTCGTCGGCGATCCGCAGCGCCTCCTCGATCAGCGTCTCCACGATCTGCGCCTCGGGCACGGTCTTGACGACCTTGCCCTTGACGAAGATCTGGCCCTTGCCGTTGCCGGAGGCAACGCCCAGGTCTGCCTCGCGGGCCTCACCCGGACCGTTCACCACGCAGCCCATGACCGCGACGCGCAGCGGCACCGGCAGGCCCTCCAGACCGGCGGTGACCTCCTCGGCCAGCTTGTAGACGTCGACCTGCGCCCGCCCGCAGGACGGGCAGGAGACGATCTCCAGGCCGCGCTCGCGCAGGCCCAGCGACTCCAGGATCGCGGCGCCGACCTTGATCTCCTCGACCGGCGGGGCGGACAGCGAGACCCGGATGGTGTCGCCGATCCCCTCGGCCAGCAGCGCGCCGAACGCCACCGCCGACTTGATCGTGCCCTGGAACGCCGGGCCGGCCTCGGTGACGCCGAGGTGCAGCGGGTAGTCGCACTTCTCGGCCAGCAGCCGGTACGCGCGGATCATCACCACCGGGTCGTTGTGCTTGACCGAGATCTTGATGTCCCGGAAGCCGTGCTCCTCGAACAGCGAGCACTCCCACAGCGCCGACTCGACCAGCGCCTCGGCGGTGGCCTTGCCGTACTTGGCCAACAGGCGCTTGTCGAGCGAGCCCGCGTTGACGCCGATCCGGATCGGCACACCCGCGTCGCCGGCGGCCCGCGCGATCTCCTTGACCTTGTCGTCGAACTGCCGGATGTTGCCGGGGTTCACCCGCACCGCGGCGCAGCCGGCGTCGATCGCCGCGAAGACGTACTTCGGCTGGAAGTGGATGTCGGCGATCACCGGGATCTGCGACTTCTTGGCGATCGCGGGCAGCGCCTCCACGTCGTCCTGCGACGGCACGGCGACCCGGACGATCTGGCAGCCGGACGCGGTCAGCTCGGCGATCTGCTGGAGCGTGGCGTTGACGTCGGCGGTGAGGGTGGTGGTCATGGACTGCACCGAGACCGGCGCGCCGCCGCCGACCGGCACCGAACCGACCATGATCTGGCGGCTGGCCCGGCGCGGGGCCAGCGGCGGCGGCGGTACGGGGGGCATACCGAGACTGACAGCGGTCACTTCAGGCACTCACCTTGAGAAGAGCGTGATGGGGTTGATGACATCGGCGGTGACTGTCAGCAGCGTGAACGCGCCACCGATCAGGATCACCGCGTACGTGAACGGCATGAGTTTGAGGTAGTCGACCCGGCCGGGATCCCGGCGGCCGATGCGCGCGTACAGCCAGGAGCGCGCCCGTTCGAACCAGGCGATGGCGATGTGCCCGCCGTCCAGCGGGAGCAACGGCAGCAGGTTGAACACGCCGATGAAGAAGTTCAGCGACACGAAGAGCATGAAGAACACCAGCCAGGCGTTGTTCTCCACGGCCTCGCCGCCGAGCCGGGTGGCGCCGACCACGCTGATCGGGGTGTCCATGTCGCGCTCGCTGCCGGTGATCGCGCTCCACAGCGCGGGCACCTTCTGCGGGATGCGCTGCATGGCGTGCGCGGTCTGCACCGCCATGGTGCCGGTGAAGTCGGCGGTGGCGCCGAACGCGGCGATCGGGCCGTACTCGACCCGCGGCGGGGTGCTCGGCCGCAGGGCCACGCCGAGCGCGGAGACCGACGAGGTGGCGCCCTTCGGGTCGTCCAGCGGCGGGCGCTGCACCGCGGCCAGGTCGACCCGGGCCTCCTGCGACCGGCCGTCGCGCTCGAAGGTGACGGTGGCCGCGCCGGGCGGGGTGGCCCGGACCACGTCGAGCATGTCGCCCCAGGTGGAGACCGGCCGGCCGTTCACCGCGGTGATCCGGTCGCCGTCCTTGAGCTGGGCCTTCTCGGCCGGGCTGGCCGGGTCGTCGGCCTGGCAGGCGCGGGCCGCGTTCTCCACCACGACGCAGGGGGCCAGCGCGATCACGGCCGGCTCCGCCTTGAAGCCGTCCTCGGTGGAGGGGAACTTCGGGTTCGGCAGGCCGGCGGTGATCGCGATGATCCAGAGCGCGATCAGGGCCAGTGCGAAATGGGTGATCGAGCCGGCGGACATCACGATCGTCCGCTTCCAGACCGGGTAGCGCCACATCGCGCGCTTCTCGTCCCCGGGCTCGACGTCGTCGTCCTGCGGCGTCATGCCGACGATCTTGCAGAACCCGCCGAGCGGAATGCCCTTGATGCCGTACTCGGTCTCGCCCCGCTTGAACGACCACAGCGTCGGGCCGAAGCCGACGAAGTAGCGGGTGACCTTCATCCCGAACGCCTTGGCGGTCAGCATGTGCCCCGCCTCGTGCAGGCTCACCGAGATGAGAATCGCCAGGGCGAACAGCACCACCCCGAGCAGATAGCTCATCGAGCTCCTTCCACCGACCCGACGATGATCTCCTGGGCGTGCGCCCGTGCCCACGACTCGGCGGCGAGCACGTCCTCGACGGTACCTGGTTCGTCGAAATCGGGTGCGTCCTCCAACACCCGCTGGAGGGTGTCGACGATCCCGAGGAACGGCAGCCGGCCCGCGACGAACGCGGCCACGCACTCCTCGTTCGCCGCGTTGTAGATCGCCGGGCGGCAGTGTCCCGCCTCACCCGCCGCCTTGGCCAGCGCGACCGCCGGGAACGCCGCGTCGTCCAGCGGGAAGAACTCCCAGGCGTGGGCAGTGGTCCAGTCGACCGCGGCGGCCGCCTCGGGCACCCGGTCCGGCCAGCCGATGCCCAGCGCGATGGGCAGCCGCATGTCCGGCGGGCTGGCCTGGGCGAGCGTGGACCCGTCGGTGAACTCGACCATCGAGTGGATCACCGACTGCGGGTGCACCATCACCTCGATGTCGGCGTACGGCACGTCGAACAGCTCGTGCGCCTCGATCACCTCCAGCGCCTTGTTGACCATCGTGGCGGAGTTGATCGTGACGACCGGGCCCATGTTCCAGGTCGGGTGCGCCAGCGCCTGCTCCGGCGTGACGGCGGTCAGCTCGGCGCGCCCCCGCCCCCGGAACGGGCCGCCGCTGGCGGTGACCACCAGCCGCCGCACCTCACCCCGGGCGCCGCCGCGCAGGCACTGCGCCAGCGCGGAGTGCTCGGAATCGACCGGGACGATCTGCCCCGGTCGCGAGACGGCGGCCTTGACCAGCGGGCCGCCGGCGACGAGGGACTCCTTGTTGGCCAGGGCGAGGGTACGCCCGGCGTGCAGCGCGGCCAGCGTCGGCGGCAGGCCCAGCGAGCCGACCACCCCGTTGAGCACCACGTCGCACGGCCACTGCGCCAGCTCGGTCATCGCGTCCGGCCCGGCCACGATCTTGGGCAGCTTGAAGTCGCCGGTGGCCCACCCGCGCTTGCTCGCCTCGGCGTAGAACGCGAGCTGAAGATCCTGCGCGGCGGATGCGCGGGCCACACCGACCGCCTCCACACCCAGCTCCAGCGCCTGCGCGGCGAGCAACTCCACGTTGCCGCCACCCGCGCCGAGGGCCACCACCCGGAAGCGGTCCGGGTTGCGCTTGACGATGTCGATGGCCTGGGTGCCGATCGAGCCGGTCGAACCGAGCAGCACGAGATCTCGGGGAGTGGTCACCGGACCATTGTTCCCCAGCGCCTCACCCCGGTTCGTCCCGGAGTGCCCGACGGCATGATCGACCCCACTTCCCCGAGGTGGTGGCATCCCACGCGCCGCGATGCCACCACTTCGGCGAACTGGTGTCGATCACGCCTCGATCGCCTCCTCGACGCTACGGGGACGCGATCGTCCCGTCTGGCGCGGTGAGGTGCTCCAGGTGCCCCAACGGCAGGTGCGGAGGCTGCCACTCCAGGAACATCGCGGTGGCGTCGTCGTCGAGCTGGTCCTGCTGGTAGGCGAGGACGGCGCGCACCAGCCGGCGCATCGTCTCCGGGCTGGGCAGCCGCTCGTTGAGGGCACGCTCGACGAAGTCGACGAGCCGGTCCAGCCCGAACCGTTCCCCGTCGTCGCCCCGGGCGTCGGTGATGCCGTCGGTGTACGCGAGGATGCGGTCGCCCGGGTGCAGCGCCTCCTCGTGCGCCCGCGGGCGCCGCGTCGACAGGTTGCCCAGCCCGAGCGGCAGCGCGGTCGGTCCGGGCAGTGCCCGGACGGCCTTGCCGTCCCGCAGCAGCATGGCGCCGGGGTGGCCGGCGTTGATGATCCGCAGCACGCCGGTCCGCCGGTCGAGTTCGGCGAGCAGCGCGGTCGCGAACAGGCCGGGGTGTTCGGAGCGGACCCACCTGTCGATGCTGATCGCCGTGTCGACCAGGTCGAGACCGGTACGCCGGGCGTTGCGGTACGCGCTGACCACGAGCGAGGCCATCGCGCTCGCCTTGATCCCGTGCCCGCAGGTGTCGAAGAGCCCGACGCTGAGCACGTCACCGTTGAGCGCGTAGTCGAAGATGTCCCCGCCGACGTCGTAACACGGTTCGAGGATGGCGGTGATCACCAGCTCGTCCGTTGCGAAGGTCAGCGGCGGCAGCAGCCCCCACACGGTCTCGGCGGCGACCTGCATCGGCAGGCGGCGGCGAATCCGTTCCACGACGTCGCCGTAGAGCCGGCGGTTCACCAGGACCTGAGCGACGGCGACCGCAACCTCCCAGGCCGGCCGGTCCAGCGCGGGGTCGCCGGCGCGCGACGACACGATCTCCAGTGCCCCCAGCCGTTCGCAGCCGAGCAGCAGGGGCACCCAGAGCCGGTCCGGGCGGTCGGGAGCGCGCTGCACCTGGAGGCAGGTGAACGCCCGGCCGGCCAGCGTCGTCTCGATCGTGAGTTCGTCCCGAGGCGCGCCCGCGCCGACCAGGGGTACGAGCGAGGACTGCGTGTAGTCGGCCAGGTAGATCACGATGTCGGTGGCCCCGATGGCGGGCGCGACCCGGTTCACCAGGAGCGACAGGTCGTCCGGGCCGCCCCGGGCGGCGTGGAGGTGCAGCCAACGCGCTGCGTCGCCACCGTCGACCATCAGTGCCTCCCCCGTATCCCCACCACCGTAGGAGGCCGAGGGCGAACTGCCAACGGCACGGCTCAGGCCGGACGTTCCAGGACGAACGTTTCAACCTCGGCACCGCCGTACCAGTCGGTGCGCACGCCCACGTGCGTCATGCCGAGGCGCCGGGCCACCGCCATCGACGGGTCGTTCCCGGCCATCACCACCGCGTACACCCTCGGGGTGCCGGTGGCGAACTCGCGCTCCAGCACCGCGCGGGCCGCCTCGGTGGCGTAGCCGTTGCCCTGGGCGTCGGGGTGCAGGTGCCAGCCGACCTCGATGTCGTCGGTCAGCGTGACGCCGTCGCGTCCCGGGAGCGGCTTGAGCAGGATGCTCCCGGCCACCGGCCCGCCGGCGCGCGGCTCGATCGCCCACAGGCCCCAGCGGCCGCCGTACGGCGCCCAGCGTTCGTGCCAGGACCGGACCCGCTCGCGCGCCTCGGACGGGTCGGTCATCCGGCCCTTGCCGCCGCCCAGCCAGCGCATCACCTCGTCCCGGGAGTAGATGTCGTAGATCCGGGCCAGGTCGTCCGGGGACTCGGTCCAGTCCCGGAGCACCAGCCGGTCGGTCGTGGCGATCGTCATGCCGCCGGATCGTAATGCGTGGCGCGGGGCCGTACGGGGAACGAGAGGGCGATGGGCGACGGGTGGGATCGGGCGAAGCGGATCACGGCTGCGGCGTTCCGGCCGGTCCGCGGCCGGGATCTCTCCCTGCACGCCGCCGCGATCACGTTCTACGGCGCGATCGCCGTGGTGCCGGTGGCGCTGCTGGCGATCTGGCTGACCGGGCTGCTCGCCGGGGCGGACCGGGTGCGGCGGCTGACCGGGTACGCGATCGAGACGCTGCCCACCGAGATCGGCGCGCACCGGGCGGCGGCCGCGCTCGTCGAGGCCGGGTTGGGGCTGACTCCGCTGCTGGCGCTGGCCTCGCTGCTGCCGGCCTCGCTGTACGGCGAAGGGCTGCGCCGCGCGTTCGTCTCGGTGGCCGAGCCGCGCGCCGAGTCCGGTGCGCTGGTCGGTTGGCGGGGCCGGCTGCTGCTGCTCCCGCTGCTGGCGCCGGCCCCGGCGCTGCTGCTGTCGATCCTGCTGGGGCTGCCGCTGACCACCCGGCTGGTACGCCAGGGCGGCTGGATCGGCGCGCTCGGCGTCGTGCTGTCGTTCCTGGCGGTGTGGCTGGTGCTCACGCCGGTGCTGATCTGGGTGTTCCGGGTGGTCGGCCCGGCCTCCCCGGACTGGCTCGCCACCGTCGTCCTGGGCTCGTTCACGGCAGCGAACCTGTCCGGTTTCCTGCACGGTTTCGTGCTGTTCTGCTCGCTGCCGCTGGACCTGGGCGTGCCGTTCGGCGGCTTCGACGAAATCGGCGGCGGCGTGGCGGTGCTGCTGTGGCTGTACCTGTTCCACGTGATCGTGCTGTCCGGCTATTCCGCGACGCTGGCGGCGAGCCGGTGGCGGGCCGCCCGGGAGGCGGCCCGCGCCTGACGGGCGGCGTCAGCGCCGGAACGGACCGCGCACCTCGTACGTGATGCCGCCGGTGCCGGCCCGGACGCCGCTGGTGCCGCGCTGGGAGGAGAAGTAGAGCCGGCTGCCGTCCGGCGAGAACGCCGGCCCGGTGATCTCCGACTCGGACTGCCCGAGCAGCCGCAGGAACGGGGTCACCACACCGGCGGGCGTGATCACGTTGATCTCCATGTTGCCGCCGTCCTCGGACACGTAGAGGTCGCCGCCGGCGGTGCCGGTGATGTTGTCGACGCCGGTCAGCGGCGCGGCGCCGGCCGGCACCAGCGAGTCGTCGTACGCGAGGTCGAGCCGCTGGTTCACCGCGTCGTACGCCCACACCCGGTTGTCGCCCTTGGTGGTGAACCAGCAGGTGT
>NZ_JAGPXV010001184.1:0-482 GCF_018070405.1 Micromonospora sp. D75 | reverse complement strand
ACCTGACGGCATCGACGAAGATTCCGACGCCGCTCGGCAGCTTTGCGATCGACGCGAGCGTCCCGGTCAACCCGAACAACACCGCTGCGAACCTCAACACGGCGCTGAACACCGCAATCACCAAGCTCGCCAATACCTCGCTGGTGGCGGCATCCGCCGTCACTGCGGGTGACAATTTCTTCAACACCGCGAGCTCGGCGATCGGGGCGTCCGTCAACAACCAGGCGGCGACGCCTGCGCCGATCACGGGCGCGACGGCACTGTCCGGCGCGAGCCCATCGGACTCGATCTCGCCCGGCTTCGTCGCCGGCGACACCATCACCGTCAACGGGACCACGCTGTCCTTCGTCAATTCCGGCGCGACCGGCAACCAGCTCAATGTCGGGGACAGCATCCAGACCCTGATGAGCAAGATCGACGCTATCACCGGCACCTCGAAGCCTTCCACCGTGCATGGCGGCTCGATCACGATCAACACCGAC
>NZ_JAGPXV010001183.1:0-482 GCF_018070405.1 Micromonospora sp. D75 | reverse complement strand
ACGCCCCAGTTGCGTCACCGTCAGGTTACGTTCATTCATCGCCTGCATCGCAATCGCCGTCGACGACAGCGCCAGCGTCATCCCGATGAGCTCCGCAACCTGCCAGCGCAATCCAAGCAGCATGCAGAACAGCCCGATAAACGCGCCGCACACCACCATTTGCAGCGCGCCGCCGCCAAATACCGAGGCGCGCAGCTTCCATAAGCGCTGCGGATCCAGCTCAAGACCGATGACAAACAGCATCAGTACGACGCCGATTTCGGCGAAATGCAGAATCGCCTCAGCGTCAGTGACCAAGCGCAGCCCCCACGGGCCGATAACGCAGCCGGCGATCAAATACCCCAGTACCGACCCCAGCCCCAGACGCACGGCGATCGGCACGATAAGCGCAGCGGAGCCGAGGTAGATCAGCGCCTGTATTAGCGTATGGCTATCCATTGTTATGCGCCTCCTGCCATTCGATTAAGCGTTGACGATAATGA
>NZ_JAGPXV010001182.1:0-483 GCF_018070405.1 Micromonospora sp. D75 | reverse complement strand
CCAGTGGGGTGACCTTCGGCGAGTAGAAGAGGTAGACCCAGCGGTTGCTCGCGAAGCTCGGGTGCAGGGTGATGCCGATCAGGCCGTCCTCGAAGCGGGCGTCCAGCGCCAGGGTGAGGGCCACGGTGGTGGACCTGGTCGCCGGGTTGTAGAGGCGGACCTGGCCACCGGCGCTGCTGGTGCCCCGGTTGATGTAGAAGACCTTGCCGTCTGGTGCGACGGCCAGTTCGATCGGTTCGCCCATGGAGAGGCCACCGTCGAGGGCGACCTTCTCGAACCCGATGGTGGCGGGCGGGGCGAGGGCGGCGGCCTGGGCCGGGGACGCGGCGGCCGGTAGAACGCTTGCCTGCGGGACGAGGCAGAGGGTGACCAGGACGGTGAGCAGAGTGGTGGCGCTGACGAGCCGTCGACGCAGAGTGCGGGACACGAGACCTCCAGCTGTCCGGGGGATCTCGGTGCCGCTCCCGCCGACTGGAGGAGCAC
>NZ_JAGPXV010001181.1:0-484 GCF_018070405.1 Micromonospora sp. D75 | reverse complement strand
GCAGCTCGACCGGCTGGTGGAGCAGATCCGGCAGGGCCTGAGCAGCGGGACGCCCGATCCGGTGGCCGGGGCGCGCAAGGCAGCCGAGGTGGCCGGCGCGATCCTGCTCGCGCTGGTGCTGCTGTTCTTCCTGCTCAAGGACGGCCGTTCGATGTGGCACTGGGTGTTGCGCCGGCTGACCGGTCCGCGCCGGGAGCTGACCGCCGAGGCGGGCCGGGCCGGCTGGCGCACGCTCGGCGCGTACAGCCGGGGCACGATGATCATCGCGGCCATCGACGCCATCGGCATCGGACTGGCGCTTGTCGTGTTGCGGGTCCCGCTGGCCCTGCCGCTCGCCCTGATCACGTTCCTCGGCGGCTTCGTGCCGATCATCGGTGCCACGGTGGCCGGCGCGGTGGCGGTGCTTGTCGCGCTCGCCGCGAACGGTCCCACCACGGCTCTGCTCACGCTCGCCGCGGTGATCGCCGTCCAGCAGATCGAGGGC
>NZ_JAGPXV010000125.1:0-11567 GCF_018070405.1 Micromonospora sp. D75 | reverse complement strand
GTGCGGGCGGCGACGCCACCGGTGGTCAGGAGCGACCGGTTACTTCTTGACGGCGATGTGGCGCAGGTCCCAGATGCCGATGTTCGACATCGGGATGTTGTCGGTGCCGACGATGTTCGCCTTCGAGACGTTCGCGTTGGTCTGGTTGCACAGCGGCACGAACCAGGCCTGCTCGAGCGTCGTCTTCCAGATGTCCTGGTACAGCGGGGCCCGCTTGTCCATCGGCAGCGTGGGGTTGGCGGCCTCGGCCGCCTTGCCCGCGATGAGCGAGGGGTCCGCGGCGAGCTTGTACGTGTTCAGCATGTAGGTGTTCACCGTCGCCGCCGGGTCGGCCTTCGGGCTCCACGACGTGCCGACCATCAGCTCGAAGTCGCCGGCGATGAAGCGCGGCTCGTTCTCGGTGTTGGGCACGGGGTTGAGCGTCGCGTCGACGCCGGCGGCCCGCAGGGACGCCTGCACGACGTTTGCCGGCTGCTCGGCGTTCGTGCCCGCGGCGAAGGTGACCGACACCTTGGCGCCGCCGGCCTGCTGCACGAGGGCCTTGGCCTTGTCCACGCTGAACTCGTACGGGTAGGTGTAGCTCGGGATGCGGCTCGGGTCCGTCTCCGGCACGACCTGGCGGGTCGGCGTGCAGTAGCCGCTGAAGAGCGCGCTGATCGCCTCCGGGTCGACCGCGTGGGCGATCGCCTGGCGGACCTCCGGCTTGACGAGGTCGCCCTTGTTGGCGCGCAGGTAGATGCCGACGACGTTCTTGAACTTCACCTGGTGCTGCTGGAGACCGCTGCCCGGGGTGACGATCTTCTCCACCGTGGCGATCTCGCCGGCCGAGCTGAGCGGGGCCAGGTCGACCTGGCCGCTCTGCAGGCCGTTGAGGCGGGCAGCGGCGTCGGGCACCCGCTGCAGCTCGATGCCGCCGAGACGGCCGACGTTCGGGTCCCAGTAGTTGTCGGCCCGCTTGAGGACGAGCTTCTCCTGGGGGACGAGCTGGGTGGCGATGTACGGGCCGGACCCGGCGGTGCCGGGATTGTTCTTGATGTCGGCGCCGTCCTTGATCGCCTTCGGGCTGACCATCATGCCGGCCGTGCCGGTGAAGGACGCGGGCAGCTGGACGCCCTTGCCCTTGACCAGCTTGAGGCGCGCGGTCGTCGCGTCGACGACCTCGACCGACTCGATGTCGGCGAGGTCGCTCTTGAGGGTCGAGCCCTCGAGCGTCTTGCCGCGCTCGATGTTGACCTTGACGGCCTCGGCGTCGAACGGCGTGCCGTCGTGGAACTTCACGTCGTCCCGGAGCTTGAGTTCCAGGACGCTGCCGTCGTCGACGAAGTTCCACTCCTTGGCCAGGCCCGGGACGATCTTGTCGTCCTTGTCCAGCATGGTCAGCCGGTCCCAGACGAGGAACAGGTAGCCCCACGCGCCGTAGCTCGTCTGCAGGGCCGGGTCGAGGTCGCGCAACGGACCCGCCGACGCGAACTTGAGCACTGCCGACGTGTCGATCTCGCCCTGCGCGGCGCTGCTGCCGCTGCCGGAGTTGTCCGGCGAGCTGCAGCCGGCCAGGGCGAGAGCCCCGATGCTGATCAACGCGACCACACGTTTGCGGGCCGTTATGGTGACGCCCATTCTCATCCTTCCTAAACACGAGCCGAGTCGTTCCGGCTGATCAGAGGTGGTGTTGTCCCTTCCGGCCGCTGCCGGGCGGGATCCGTGGGTCGCTGACGGCCTTCGGAGCTGTGGTGGTGGCCGGCGTCTCAGCCCTCCGCGGAGAGGATCAGTGCACTGGTGGGAACGCCGACGCCCGCCGTCACCAGGACGTTGCGGACGCCGTCGGGCTGGTTGGTCGAGGTGCCCCGGACGAGGCGGACGCCCTCCGCGACACCGTTCGTGCCGTGCAGGTAGGCCTCGCCGATCTGGCCGCCGTGGGTGTTCGTCGGCAGCGAGCCGGTGACCTCCAGGTTGCCGTCGGCGATGAAGTCCTTGGCCTCACCGCGACCGCAGAAGCCGTACTCCTCGAGCTGGTTGAGCACGTACGGCGTGAAGTGGTCGTAGAGGATCGCCGCGTCCATGTCGGCGGGACCGAGCCCCGACTGGGCCCACAACTGCCGGGCGCAGAGCTCGACCTCGGGGATCCGGGTCAGGTCCTCGCGGTAGTAGCTGACCATCTGGTACTGGTCCGGTCCCAGGCCCTGGGCCGCGCCCCGGATGTAGACCGGGGTGACGGGCAGGTCCTTGGCGCGTTCGGCGCTGACGACGACCATCGCCTGGCCGCCGTCGGTCTCCTGGCAGCAGTCGAACAGGTGCAGCGGCTCGGCGATCCAGCGCGAGGCCTGGTGCTCCTCGAGCGTGAGCGGCTTGCCGTAGAACCACGCCCTGGGGTTGTTCGCGGCGTGCTTGCGGGCGAGCACCGCCACCCGGCCGTAGTCCTCGCTGGTCGCGCCGTACGTGTGCATGTAGCGGCGGGCGAACATCGCGGTGTGCTGGGCCGGGTCGTGGTGCACGTCCTCGTAGTCGCGGGTCGCGAGCGCGCCGGCGACGATGACGGTCCGGGTCAGCGGGATCTCGAGCTCCGGCAGCGTGTCGCCGGGGCTCACCTGCTCGATGGTGATCTGCGTGCTCACAGCTGCTCCCCCTCGCCCACGAGGTCCGCGAGCTGCTGCAGGTGCCAGGCTCCGGAGCCGGCGGTGTTGGCAAGCTGCGTGGTCCAGAGCATGTAACGGTGGATCGGATAGGTGACGTCGGCGCCCATGCCGCCGTGCACGTGCTGCACGGTGCGCGCGACGCGGTCGCCCGCCTCGGCGGCCCAGTACTTCGCGACGTGCACCGCCGCCCGGGACGGCCGCCCGGTCGTCTCGCGCCACAGCGCGTTGAGGTAGGTGACCTCCATCGCCTCGGTGTCGATGTGGCAGTCGGCGAGCTGGTGGGCGACGGCCTGGAAGGTCGCGATCGGCACACCGAACTGCTCACGGCCCGAGGTGTAGTCGGCGGCCTGGCGTACGGCGGCCTGGCTGACGCCGCTCTGCAGAGCCGCCACCGCGGTCCAGACCTGGCGCAGCAGCCAGTCGAGCCGGTCCTCCTCGGGGCCCTCGGCGAGCAGCGCCGCGGCGGCGTCCTCAAACTGCACGTCGGAGGCGAGTCCACGGTCGGTGCGCTCGAACGTGTCCCGGCGTACCCCGGGTCCGGCGGTCGGCACGAGGTAAAGCCCGACCGCGCCCGCCTCGTCGGTGGCCGGGACGACGATCGCGTCGGCGAGGTGCGCCGAGCGGACGCCGACGGCGGTGCCGCTCAGGGTGACCCCGTCACCGCCGGGCTCGGCGCCGGACCGCGCGCGGACGCGGGCGCCGTACGGCCGGGCGTCGGTCAGGTCGTCGACGGCCACGGTGAGGACCGCGTCCCCGGCGGCCACGCGGGGCAGCCACTCGGCCTGCTGCTTGGCGTTGCCGTAGCGCAGCAGCGGCAGGACGCCGCCGACGAGGGTCTCCCACAGCGGGACGGTGCCGAGCGTGCGGCCCTGTTCGACGAAGACCCCGGCGACCTCCCACAGGCCCAGCCCGGCGCCGCCGTGCTCCTCGGGCACGGGCAGCCCGAGGATGCCGGACTCGGCCAGGTCGCGGTACAGGACGCGGTCGAAGCGGTCCGGCCCGGCCTCGATGTCGAAGAGCCGCTGCGGGTCGCCGTTGCGCGAGAACACGTCGCGCGCCAGGTCGTTGACCGTGACCTGTTCCTCGGCGAGCTGGAAGTCCATCAGTTCCCTTCCTCTTCTGTGGGCTCCGATGCGGAGGTCGCGGCCCGGAAACGCGGCAGCGTGAGGTTCTCGTCGTAGTCGAGCCAGTCGACCTGCACGGGCATGCCGATCTCGACCTCGCCGGCGTCCCCGACGAAGTCGGCGACCAGACGGGTGCCCTCTTCGAGGTCGACGAGCACGACGGTGAGCGGGTAGTCGTACCCGGGCGCCTTCGGGTGGTGGCTGACGACGTAGCTGTGCACGGTGCCCCGGCCGCTCGCCTCCACCTCGTGCCACGCGTACGAGTGGCAGGACGGGCAGATCGGGCCGGGCGGGTGGCGCAGCGTGCCGCAGTCGGTGCAGGCCTGGATGACGAGGCGACGCTGCGCGGCGGCGGCGAACCAGAACGCGTTGTCGCGCAGGATGAACGGCTTGTGCCGCAGCGCCGGGTCGGCGGCGGCCGGCGCCGCGGGCTTGGCGCCGGACGGGTCGAAGCGCAGGATGCGGAAGCGCTGGCGGGCCACGACCTCGTCGTTCTGGTCGGTGTAGGTGCGCAGCGTCGTGATGAAGTGGCCGGTGCCCAGGCCGGTGGTCTTGCGCGGGGAGACGTCCTCGATGACAGTGGTCATCTTGATCTCGTCGCCCAGGCGCAGCTCGCGCACGTACTCGTGCTCGTCGTTCGTCGCGACGACCCCGACGAAGCCGGCGTCGGCGAGCAGCGCGAGCAGCCGGGCCATCGGGGTGTCCGGCGCGGCGCCCGCGGCGGCGGCCGTGTGGGCCTTGTAGCCGACCATGAGCCAGGTGGACAGCATCGGCGGCGGGGCGACGACGCCCTCGCGGCCGGTGTCCCGGGCGGCCCGGTCGTCGACGTAGACGGGGTTCTCGTCGCCCATCGCCTCGACGAAGTGCCGGATCATCGCCTGGTTGACGGCGTCCTGGGCGTAGCGGGTGGGCGTGGCCTCGAGGCCGACGAACTCGCGCAGACGGGCGAGGAAGGCGTCCTGGTCGGTGGCGTCGGAGGCGGGGGCCTGCGTCGTGGTGCTCATGCGGAACGCCCCTTCCTCGGCATGCCGAGACCGGCGACCGCGATCATGTCGCGCAGCACCTCGTTGGTGCCGCCGCCGAAGGTGTTGATGTAGGAGCCGCGGGTGTACGCCTCCAGCTGTCCGCCGAGGACGGCGTCCGGCGCGCCGGAGCGCCGGGTCGCGCGGGGCCCGACGACGGAGACGAGGTTGCGGCAGACCCGGTCGTGGGTCTCCGTGCCGTAGACCTTGGCGACCGACGCGGCGGCGGGCGCCGGGTTCTGACCCTCCCCCACGACGGCGATCTTCCAGTTGAGCAGGCGCATCGCGGTCAGCTCGGCGTAGTCGCGGGCCAGTTCCGTGCGCACCCACGGCTTGTCCAGGACGCGGTTGCCGTCGGTGTCGGGCTCGGCGGCCCACGCGGCGACGTCGGTCCACAGCTGCTCGGTGCGCCCGCCCATCGCGGCCAGGCCCACCCGCTCGTGACCGAGCTGGCCGGTGATGAGGCGCCAGCCGCCGTTGACCTCGCCGACGAGGGCCTCGGGGCCGACGCGTACGTCCTCGTAGTAGGAGGCGTTGGTGTGGGTGATGCCGCTGGTGGCGATCGGCGTGCAGCTGAAGCCCGGGTCCGACGTCGGCACGATGAGGATGGTGATGCCCTTGTGCTTCGGGGCGGCGGGGTCGGTGCGCACGGCCATCCAGACGAAGTCGGCCTGGCTGACACCGCTGGTGAACACCTTCTGGCCGTTGATGACCCAGCCACCGTCGGGCGTCGCCTCGGCCCGGGCGCTCAGCGAGGCGAGGTCGGTGCCGGAGCCCGGCTCGCTGTAGCCGATGGCGAAGATGACGTCGCCGGTCAGCATGCCCGGCAGGTAGGTGCGCTTCTGCTCCTCGGTGCCGTAGCGCATCAGCATCGGGCCGATGTTGTTGATGGTGACGAAGGGGAACGGCGCCTGGGCGCGGTTGATCTCGTCGAAGAGGATGTACTGGTCGATCGCCGGGCGGCCCTGGCCGCCGTACTCCGTGGGCCAGCCGAGTCCGAGCAGGCCGTCCTTGCCGATCTGACGGATGATCTCGCGGTAGGCCGGGCGGTCCTCGTTGGTGCCGCCGAGCGCCTCGCGGACCTCGGGCGTGAGCAGGCGCGCGAAGTAGGCTCGCAGCTCCCTGCTCAGCTCTCGCTGCTCGGGCGTGTACTCCAGGTACATGGATGTTCCTCATTCTCGGGGCGTGGGCGCCAGTCGGTGTGCCGGGCGGGCCGGCAGGTCAGGGGGCCGGCAGGAGCGCGGCACGTCCGTTGTCGGCGAACTGCTTCTCGAGGTCCCGGACGTCCGCCTCGGTCAGCGGGCGGTACGCGGTGGACGCGCCGTCGCGGACCCAGACGGGGTCGGTCGTGACCCAGGCGGTACGGCGCAGGATCTGCTTGGCGACCTTGCCGTTGCCCGTGCTGGGGATCTGGTCGACGATCCGCACGAAGCGGGGCCGCCACTTGGTGCCGAGGTCGGCCTGCTCGTCGAGGAAGGCGGTGAACGCCTCGGGGTCGAAGGTGGCGCCGCTGCGCAGCTGGATCACGCACATGACCTGGTCGCCGGTACGCGGGTCGGGCACGGCGAAGACGGGGGCGACCGCCACCCGGTCCCAGCGCTCGATGATCCGCTCGGCGGGGCCGGCCGCGAAGTTCTCGCTGTCGACGCGGATCCAGTCCGAGGAGCGGCCGGCGAAGTAGAAGTAGCCGTCGGTGTCGCGGTAGGCCAGGTCCCCGGACCAGAAGTCCTCGCCGCGGACCCGCTCGGCGGCGGCCTCGGGGTTCTTGTAGTAGCCCTCGAACTTCGCCGCCATGCCGACGCCGACGAGCTGGCCGATGGCCTCGTCGGCGTTGAGCAGCCGCCCGGTCCCGTCGAGCCGGGCCGGCGGGCACTCCAGCCCGGTCTCCTCGTTCATGACCTTGATCTCGGCGCCGGCGACGGCCACACCGAGCGCCTCGGCGGGCGTCTCGGGGGTGCGGTTGATCCGCATGACGCCCTCGCTGGAGCCGTAGCCCTCGGAGATGACGACGCCGAAGCGCTCGGCGAAGCGGGTGATGTCGGCGGCCGAGGCCTCGGTTCCGACGGCGCGCCGCAGCGTGCTCGTCGCGTCGCGAGGGTCGACCGGCCGGGCCAGGATGTAGGCCAGTGCCCGGCCGACGTAGTTGAAGTAGGTGACGCCGTGCTCGTGCACGTCGCGTACGAAGCCGGACGCGGAGAACCTGCGGACCATGCAGATCGTCGCGCCGCAGACCATGGCGGGGCCGAGGTTGAGCATGACGGCGTTGCCGTGGAACAGCGGCATCGCCAGGTAGCTGACCGAGTCGCGGGTCAGCTCGGTGCGGGCCAGCAGCGCCTCGGAGACCGCGGCGAGGCGCCCGTGGGAGCAGATGACCGCCTTGGGGGCGCCGGTCGAGCCGGAGGAGAACATGAGCAGCAGGTTGGCGCGCGGGTCGACCTCGTCGGTGGGTACCGGCGCGCCGGCGTGCCGGGCCAGCCAGGCGGCGTACTCCGGGGAGTCGATGTTGCGCACCTGCCCGGCGGGGATGCCCAGGTCGAGCCCGTCGACGAGGCCGGCGAGGCGGTCCTCGGTGAGGAGCAGGTCGGTGTCGGTGTGCCGCACGTCGTGGGCCAGCTCGGCGCCACGCCGGGTCGGGTTGATCCCGACCACTGTGGCGCCGGCCAGCGCGGCGGCACAGATCCAGTACACGTAGTCGGGGGTGTTCTCCAGGAGCAGCCCGATGTGCAGTGGCCTGCCGTCGGGCCGGGGCACGTCGTCCAGTGCCGCGGCCCGGTCGGCGGCCTCCTGCACGATCCGGCCCCAGGTGATGGTGCGGCCTTCGAAGAGCAGGCCGGGGTGGTCGTCGCCCGTGCGTGCCCGCACGATGTCGGCGAAGACGGCGGGTCCCGAGTTTCGGGCCACCGGGGCCTGAGTCGTCATTGACGTTTGCTCCGTCTCGTCCGTCGTCAAATGCGAATCACCAAACAAGCAAGCGCTTGGTCGAAGCGTAGAGTGAGGCTTGCCGCAGGTCAAGGCCTTGACAACGCTTCCCATGGGCTGCTCGCGGCGAGCGCCGAGCGCACCCGGTCGGTGTCCTCACCACGCCGGCGCGGGGCCCGTGGGACCCCCGCGGGTGTACGCGAGAAACGGGGCGTCGGGGCCGGCTGGGCGACCCCCTCGACCTCGACGACGGCGCCCCGGGCCCGCATCTGCGGGTGCTCGGCCGACTCGGCGATGTCCAGCACCGGATGCACGCACGCGTCGACGCCCTCGAAGACGCCGGTCCACTCCCGCCGGGTGCGGCCGGCGAAGACCGACGCGATCCGCTCGGCCCAGCCGGCCCACCCCGACTCGTCGAACTGCGCCGGCCCGTCCTCCGGATCGAGGCCGAGGGTACGCAGGAACGTGCGGTAGAACTTCGCCTCGATGGCCGCCACGGACATGAACCTGTCGTCGGCGGTGCGGTACACCCGGTAGAAGTGCGCCCCGCCGTCGAGGTAGTTCGTGCCACGGGTGAGGTTCCAGGCGCCCCGCGCGAGCATCGAGTGGATGACGACGGTGAGCAGCGCGCTGCCCTCGAGCATCGAGGCGTCCACGACCTGCCCACGCCCGGAGGAGACACGCTCCTGCAGTGCGGCCAGCACGCCGAAGGCCAGCATCATGCCGCCGCCGGCGAAGTCGGCCAGATACATCGGCGGCACGACGGGGCCGGTGTCGGGCAGGCCGATCGTGTCGAGCACCCCGGAGACGGCGATGTAGTTGAGGTCGTGCCCGGCGGCCGCGGCGAGAGGGCCGTCCTGGCCCCAGCCGGTCATCCGCGCCACGACCAGGCGCGGGTACCGCTCGGTGAGTTCGGCCGGGGCCAGGCCGAGACGTTCGAGCACCCCGGGCCGGAACGGGTCGAGCAGCACGTCCGCGTCGGCGAGCAGCCGGTGCACGAGCGCCCGGTCGGCCTCGGACTTCAGGTCGAGCGTGACTGTCGTACGACCCCTGTCGATCGCGTTGACCTGCGCGCGCTCCCGCCGGTCGGGCTCGCCGGGTGGGTCCACCCGGACCACCTGGGCACCCATGTCGGCGAGCATCATCGTCGCGAACGGCACCGGCCCCTGCCCACCGAGTTCGAGGAGCCGCAGGCCGGCCAGCGGCCCTTCGAACCGCTGGCCGGGGACGCCGCTCACGCCTGTTCCCGGGTGCCGGCCGGCACCGGGAGGCCGGTCACGGCACGGGGGTCGGTGCTCCACGTCCGCGCGGTCACGCCCTCCTCGCGCAGGACGCGCTTGAGGACCCGCCCGACGGCGTTCTTGGGCAGTTCGGTGCGGACCTCGATGTGTGAGGGCACGGCGTACCGCGGGATGCGCGGGTGCAGCCACTCGAAGAGCTCAGCGGGGTCGATCTGGGCGCCGGGCGCGGGCACGACAGTCACCTTGAGGTCGTCCTCGGCCAGCGGGGAGGGGACGGCGTGGACGGCGACCTCGCCGACGGCCGGGTGGGTCGCGACGACGCCCTCGATCTCGAAGCTGGAGATGTTCTCGCCGCCGCGGCGCAGGTAGTCCTTGCCCCGGTCGACGAAGTAGAGGTAGCCGTCCTCGTCGAGGCGGCCGTAGTCACCGCAGTGGAACCACAGTCCCCGGAAGACCTCCAGCGTCTTCTCCGGCTCACGCCAGTAGCCGTTGAACATGATCGCCGGACGGTTGGGACGGGCGACGATCTCGCCGACCTCGCCGACGGGCAGCGGGTTGTCGTGCTCGTCGACGATGCGTACCTCGAAGGAGTCGTTGATCTTGCCGGCGCTCCCGGCCCGGTAGCCCCCGGGTGGGGTGAGGGTGATCAGGCAGGCCTCGGTCAGGCCGTAGGCGCCCGAGCCGACCCGTTCGACGCCGAAGCGCTCCGTCCAGCGAGCGGCGAGCTCGGCGGTGACCGGCGAGCCGGACACGACGCGCAGCCGGCCGAAGGCCTCGCGGGTGGCCTCGGAGTCGGGGGCGCCGGCGATCATCGGCAGCATCGAGCCCATGAGCGCGGCCATCGTCGCGCGGCTGCGCAGGATCTCGTTCCAGAAGCCCCGGACCGAGAAGCGCGACGCGAGGTCGATGGCCGAGCCGAGCTGGAGCGAACCCATCACGTGCCCGACGGCGGCCATGTGGAACAGCGGCATCGCCGTCCAGAGGACGTCGTCGGCGCGGCGTTCGAGGTTCTCGTGCATCTGGCGGGCCATGTTCGCCACGTAGCCGTGGCTGACCATGCACGCCTTGGACGGCCCGGTCGTGCCGGCCGTGTAGATGAGGTGGCTGGTGGCGTACGCGTCGAGGTCCGGGGTGGTCGTCACCGCCGAGCCCTCAGCGACGGCGGCGTCGAAGTCCACGACCTCGGTGGCCCAGGCGGGCGCCGGGCCCGAGGCGGGCCGGATGGGGGCGCCGACGAGGACCGGCACCCGTAGCTCCGTGCCGATGAGGGCGTCGTCCAGGACGGGCACGAACTCGTCCTCGACGATCATCGCGACCGGGTCGGCGTCGAGCACCTGGTGGGCCAGTACGGCGCCGCGGTTGCTCGTGTTGAGCGGGACGACGAAACCGCCGCGAAGCGTCGTCGCCCACCAGGAGAGCAGGGCCAGGCGGCCGTTGCGGGCGAGGACGACGACCCGGTCGCCGGGCGCGACGCGGTCGGCGAGGAACCCGGCGAGGCGACGCGACGCGGCGTCGAGCTCGGCCACTGTGAACGGGGCGCCGGCGAGGGTGAGGGTCAGGTCCGGCTGCTCGTCGAGCAGGCGGGACAGGGCGGGCAGGAGCGGGGTGGCTGCGGTGGGACGGTTCACTGGCTCTGGCTACCTTTCTTCGGGTCGGCCGCGCGCGGTGGCGGACGGCGGGGACCTGACGCTCAGCCCTTCGTCATCGCGACGGTCCGCAGGTCGAACAGGCCGAGGTTGGTCCACGGCAGCTGCTCGGCCCCGACGACCTTCGGGGAGGCGATGGTGGCGCTGGTGAGGTTGCAGATCGGGATGAACCACGCCTCGCTGAACAGCCGCTCCCACAGCTGGTGGTACTGCTTGGCGCGCTCCTCGACGCTGGAGCGGGGGTCGGCGGCCTTGGCCGCGATCGGGCCGATGACCTCCGGGTCGGTGGCGAGCTTGTAGTTGCCGATCAGGTAGTTGTCCACAGTGCCCGCCGGGTCGAGACGCGGGTTGAACGTGTTGGACACCTCGAGCTCGAAGTCGCCGGCGATGAAGCGGGCCTCGGTCTCGGAGTTCGGCGTCGGGTTGAGCTTCGCGTCGATGCCGGCCTGGGACATGGCGGCCTGGATGGCGGTGGCGGGCTGCTCGGTGTTGGTGCCGGCGGAGAAGCTGATCGACACCTTCGCCCCGCCGACCTCGGAGATCAGCGCCTTGGCCTTGGCCAGGTCGAACTCGTACGGGTAGGTCGCCGCCGGGTCCTCCCACGGGCTGTTCGGGTAGATGCTGCGGGTGGGCGTGCAGGTGTCGGCGAAGAGCGCGCGGATGGCGGCCGGGTCGACCGAGCGCGCGATTGCCTCACGGACCCGCTTGTCCTTGAGGTCGCCCATGTTGGCGCGCAGCAGGATGCCGAGGACGTTGCGGAACGGGCGGGTGGTCACCTTGAGCTGGCCGTCCTCGCCGAGCTGGCGGGCCTGGGTGATCTCGTTGGCCGAGGAGACGAAGCTGAGGTCGGTCTGACCGCTGATGACGCCGTTGAGCCGGGTGGCGCCCTCGGGGACCCGGGTGATCTCCATGCCGGCGAGGCGCCCGGCGTTGGGGTCCCAGTAGGTGCCCTCGGCGCGCTTGACGACGTACTTCTCGTTCG
>NZ_JAGPXV010001180.1:0-487 GCF_018070405.1 Micromonospora sp. D75 | reverse complement strand
TCGCAGCCGGAGCCTTGCGGTAGATCGAGGCAAAGGCATCGCGCGCATCCTTGCCGCGCGCGCTCTTGCCGGTCGCGGCATAGGCACTCGCGCTGGTGTCGTCGGCGTAAGGCGTAGCACCGGGCGTGCCGCTGCGCCCGGAGCCGAACACGTCGGTCAACAGGCTCATGAACAGGTTCATTGCGTGGAACGTCGTCTGCTGCGAACCGGTGCCGGACTCGCCGGAGGCTTGCGTCAGGCCGTTGGGCCCGAGGCCTGCGAATCCGGCCTGCAGGACACCATTGGCGTTGAAGAAATTCTGAAGCGTCGTGGCAACGTTCTTCTGATTGACGTTGAGGGCGTATTTCGCCCCGTAGTCGAGTGTGAAATCGAGGAAGACCTCGTTCGATCCGACGGTGGTCGTGCCGATGAGGCCGCCTGGCGCGGCGACGCCGGCAAAATTGCCGGTGGCAGTCCCGAAAAATTCCATGATCGAGTAGTGCCGCAT
>NZ_JAGPXV010001179.1:0-489 GCF_018070405.1 Micromonospora sp. D75 | reverse complement strand
AACCAATAGCGCCGGGGAGCCTACCGGTGCTATGTACGGCGTGCTGAATATGTTGCGTAGCCTGATCCTGCAGTATCAGCCGACGCATGCCGTCGTGGTATTTGATGCCAAAGGGAAAACCTTCCGTGACGAATTGTTTGAGCATTACAAATCACATCGTCCGCCGATGCCGGACGATCTACGTGCGCAGATTGAACCGCTGCACAAGATGGTGAAGGCGATGGGGCTGCCGCTGATGGCGGTGCCTGGCGTTGAAGCGGATGACGTTATCGGCACGCTGGCCCGCGAGGCGGAAAAAGTGGGCCGCCCGGTACTGATCAGCACCGGTGATAAAGATATGGCGCAACTGGTGACGCCGGGCATTACGTTAATCAACACCATGACCAACACTATCCTCGGCCCGGAAGAGGTCGTGAATAAGTACGGCGTACCGCCGGAACTGATTATTGATTTCCTCGCGCTGATGGGCGACTCCTCGGATAACATACC
>NZ_JAGPXV010001178.1:0-489 GCF_018070405.1 Micromonospora sp. D75 | reverse complement strand
CCGCCCGTCGGCGGCGCGGCCTCCGGCAGCTGCACGCCGAAGCGGCGCTGCGCCTCGGCGAGCAGCTCCTCGAGCTTCTCGGCGAGCAACGACACCTGGACCTTCTCCAGCGACACGCTGACCAGCCGGCCGCCGCCGCGCGCCTGGAGGAAGAACGTGCGCTCCCCCGGCGGGCCGACCGTACCGGCGACGAACCGCTCCGGCGGCTCGAAGGCGTGCACCTGGTGCGTCATACCCACGACCCTATCCGGCGCGTGGAAGTGCCGCGCAGCCCACCGACGCCGAATCCGCCCAGAGCGAACGCGCCGCGCCGGGCCGGCTATCCGGCCGCGCCCGCGCCCCCGCCGACCGCCGCGTCCGACTCGGCCGGCCGCGCCGCGCGCCGGCGCCGCTTGCGCGGCGGCGGGACCAGCGCCGACAGGTCGCCGCCGGTGTCGTTGAGCCGGACCAGGAACGGCCGCAGCGGCGTGTAGCGGATCGAGGTCACCG
>NZ_JAGPXV010001177.1:0-490 GCF_018070405.1 Micromonospora sp. D75 | reverse complement strand
CACCTGCACCGAGTGCGGTCGCATCTTCGAGGTCCGCGACGACGTACCGGTGCTCCTGCTGGACGAGGCGCGCGGTGGACCCGCGGCCGACGAGGCGCGGGGCGGGTCGTCGCGGTGATGGAGGGTACGGCCGGGGTCAGCGGGCACCGGCACGCCGATGAGGCCCTGCTCGACGACGCGGCGCTGCTGGCCGAGCGGGACCCGGGCGGCATGCTCCGGCACACCGCGTCCGCCGGCGCGCAGGTGCGTGAGTCGGCGGCGCTGGCCGCCGAGGCCAACCTGTCAGTGCTCGCCGACGACGGCCGGCCGCGCGCGGTGGTCATCGCCGGCATCGGCACCGCCGGGCGTACCGGTGACGTGCTGGCCACTGTCGCCGGGCCGCGCTGCCCGGTGCCGGTCATCCCGCACCGCAGCGCCGGCGTGCCGGGCTGGGTGGGCGCGGCTGACGTGGTCATCGCGGTGAGCGCGTCCGGGCGCAGCCCCGAGGCGC
>NZ_JAGPXV010001176.1:0-490 GCF_018070405.1 Micromonospora sp. D75 | reverse complement strand
TCTGCGCCTGCGCGTCGTAGTCGAGCGGGGCGTGATGCGTGTCCGGGCAGGCGAGGATCTCGAGCAACTGCGGGTCCAGGGCCACGGCGCGGCTCCTTCCACGTATGCGGTCTCACCGGTCGGCGGTGCCGATCGGCGCACGCGATCTTATCGGCCAACCGGCCCCGGCACCGGGCCCCGTTCGGCCCCGGTGTCCGGTCCTCCGGCCGGGCAGGTGGCGGCCACCGGGTCACGGCGTGACCACCCACCGTCACGGTAACCCCGGGAGCCGGTCGGGTTCGGCCTCAGTCCGGCAAGCGGGGCAGGAGGCTCGTCGCGTCCCCGCCCGCGGGCGCGGGCGGCGTCGACCCGGAGACGGGCGGGGTCGGACCGGACGAAGGCGCGCCGTACACGCTGCCCGCCGGACGGGGCGCCGGCGTGCCGCCGTACACCGTGGGGGCCGGCCCGGTGGCGCCGGAGCGGTAGGTGGTGGTGCTGCGTGGCAGCGGGA
>NZ_JAGPXV010000124.1:0-11595 GCF_018070405.1 Micromonospora sp. D75 | reverse complement strand
CTCAGTGGCCCGCGGGTCCAGCGGATGCCCGAGGTCTAGCTCACGTCGGCCGGCTGCGCCTCGCGCGCCTCGATCGGCCGGCGGGGCGCCGGGACCGGCAGCGGCAGGGTGGGACGCTGGTCGCGGCGCAGCGCGCCGAAGCTCATCCCGACCGGGTCGGTGCGGGCCACCCCCGGGTCGTAGAGGCGCAAATCCGTGCGGCCGAGCCGGACCACGTCGCCGTCGGCGATCGCCACGCTGCCGGTGACCCGGGTGTCGTTGAGCCAGGTGCCGTTGGTCGAGCCGAGGTCGGTGAGCAGCACCCCCTCGGGGGTGGCCCGGACGGTGGCGTGCCGCCGGCTCAGGTGCGGATCGGCGAGCACGATGTCGGCGGTCGGCGCCCGGCCGATCACCTGCGCGTCCTGGCCGACCCGGAACGTGAGCCCCCGCATCGCCCCGCCGGACACCGTCAGCAACGGCATCAGCTCAGGATGCTCCTCCATGGACAGTCGACCTCCACCCCACATCGCCCCGCGGCGTCAGCCTGCCACCTCACCGTAGTGGCTTGCACCACCGCGCGGTCACCCCCGCGACCCCGGCCGGTCATCTCCCGTTCGCCGTTTCGGACGGCATCTCCGTCGATGCGAGGGCTGATCGTCCGCGCAGCGTACGGCGCGTGCGACACCTACCGGCGAGTAATCCTCGGGTCTAGACTTCGGCCATGACCGCTGTGCATGTGCCGGGCGCCCCGCTCATCTCCGAAGGTCGGCTGGTGTCGACCAGCCCGGCCACCGGCGCCGAGGCAGGCAGTTTCCCGCTGGCCTCCGAGGCGGACGTGCGTGCCGCGGTCGACCGCGCCCGGGCGGCCGGCGACTGGTGGGCCGGGCTCGGCTTCGCCGGCCGGCGGGACCGTCTCCAGCGCTGGCGTGGCGTGCTCGCGCGGCGGATCGAGGAACTGGCCGACCTGATGCACACCGAGGGCGGCAAGCCGGTCGGTGACGCCGTCGTGGAGATCCTCACCGCGCTGGAGCACATCGACTGGGCGGCCCGCAACGCGCAGCGGGTGCTCGGGCCGCGCCGGGTCCGTTCCCGGCTGGTCCTCGCCGAGTTCTCCGGCCACCTGGAATACCAGCCGTACGGCGTGGTGGGCGTGATCGGCCCGTGGAACTACCCGGTCTTCACCCCGATCGGCTCCGCCGCGTACGCGCTCGCGGCCGGCAACGCGGTGGTCTTCAAGCCGAGCGAGTACACCCCGGCGGTCGGCCAGTGGCTGGTCGACAGGTTCGCCGAGGTGGTGCCGGAGCAGCCGGTGTTCCAGGTGGTGCACGGCTTCGGCGCGGTCGGCGCGGCGCTGTGCCGCTCCGGCGTCGGCAAGGTCGCGTTCACCGGCTCGACCGCCACCGCGAAGCGGGTGATGGCCGCCTGCGCGGAGACGCTCACCCCGGTGCTGCTGGAGGCCGGCGGCAAGGACGCGATGATCGTGGACAGCGACGCCGACCTGGACGCCGCCGCCGACGCGTGCGTGTGGGGCGGCATGACCAACGCCGGTCAGACGTGCATCGGCATCGAGCGGGTCTACGCCGTCGACCAGGTCTACGACGCCTTCGTCGAGAAGGTGGTGGCGAAGGCCGGGCGGCTGACTGTCGGCCCCGACGGGACCGACCTCGGCCCGATCACCATGCCGTCGCAGATCGACATCATCCGCCGGCACATCGACGACGCGCTCGACCGGGGCGGCCGGGCGGTGCTGGGCGGCCCGGAGGCGGTCCAGCCGCCGTACGTGCACCCGACCGTGCTGGTCGACGTGCCGGAGGACTCGGCCGCCGTGCAGGAGGAGACGTTCGGCCCGACGCTCGTCGTCAATCGCGTCCGGGACATGGACGAGGCGGTCGAGCGGGCCAACGCGCTGCCGTACGGGCTCGGGGGTTCGGTCTTCGGCCGGGCGCGGGCGGTGGCGGTGGCGCGGCGGCTGCGTTCCGGTATGGCCTCGGTCAACTCGGCGCTGACCTTCGCCGGCATGTCGACGCTGCCGTTCGGCGGCGTCGGCGAGTCCGGCATCGGCCGCATCCACGGCGAGGAGGGGCTGCGCGAGTTCGGCCGGCCCAAGTCGGTCACCCGCCGCCGGGCCCGGTCGCTGCTGCCGGCGATGACGTTCGAGCGCACCCCGGCCGACATCGCCCGCATCGTCAAGATCGCCAAGCTGATGTACGGCCGGGGCCGCTGAGGCGGCGCCTCAGAACAGCGTCAGCTCGTCGCGTTCGATGCCGCGCAGCTTGTCGTAGTCGACCACCACGCAGCGGATGCCGCGGTCGGTGGCGAGCACCCGGGCCTGCGGCTTGATCTCCTGCGCGGCGAACACACCGGCCACCGGCGCGAGCAGCGGGTCCCGGTTCATCAGCTCCAGGTAGCGGGTGAGCTGCTCCACGCCGTCGATCTCGCCGCGCCGCTTCACCTCCACCGCCACCGCGCCGCCGACCGCGTCGCGGCAAAGCAGGTCGACCGGCCCGATCGCGGTCATGTACTCGCGGCGGACCAGCGTGAAGCCCTCCCCCAGCGTCTCCGGGTTCGCGGCGAGCAGCTCCTGCAGGTGCGCCTCGACGCCGTCCTTGCGCAGGCCCGGGTCCACGCCCAGCTCGTACGAGGTGTCCTGGAAGATCTCCTCCAGGGTGATGCGCAGCTCCTCGCCGGCCTTGTTGACCACCCGCCAGACGCCTGGCGCCTCCTCCAGCCGGCAGGGCGGGCTCATCCAGTTCAACGGCTTGTAGGCCCGGTCGTCCGCGTGGATCGACACCGAGCCGTCCGCCTTCACCATGAGCAACCGGGTCGCCGGGGGCAGGTGGGCCGAGAGCCGTCCGACGTAGTCCACTGAGCACTTCGCAATCACCAACCGCACCCGCCGAGGGTAGCCGAGGCCCCGGCGGACGCCGACGAGCGCCACTGGCGTACCGGTGCCATATTGAGATCGTGCTCGAAGTCCTCACCGGTTCCGGTCTGGCCGCCTCGGCGGGCCTGAACGCCTACATCCCGCTGCTGCTGATGGGGCTGCTGTCCCGCTACACCGACCTGGTCGAGCTGCCCAGCGGCTGGCAGTGGCTCGGCAACGGCTGGGTGGTGCTGATCCTCGCCGTCCTGCTCGCGGTCGAGGTGGTGGCCGACAAGGTGCCTGTGGTCGACCACGTAAACGACGTGGTGCAGACGGTGGTCCGGCCGACCGCCGGCGGGCTCGCGTTCGGCGCGGGCGCCGGCTCGGAGACCGTCACCGTCAGCGACCCGGACACGTTCTTCTCCTCGCACCAGTGGGTGCCGGTCGTGGTCGGCGTGCTCATCGCGCTCGGCGTGCACCTGCTCAAGGCCGCCGCCCGGCCGGTCATCAACGCGACCACCGCCGGGGTGGGCGCGCCGGTGGCCAGCACCGCCGAGGACGCGACGAGCGTCGTCATGTCGGTGGTGGCGCTGCTGCTGCCGGTGCTGGTCCTGGTGTTCCTGCTCGGCCTGGTGTTCTTCGTACCGTGGCTGTTCCGCCGCCGCCGGGAGCGGCGACGGGAACGCGCCGCGGCCCGCGCGGCCGGCTTCCGCGTCTGACCCGCGCGGGCTCCCGAAACCTCTAAAATCGGGGCAAGAAACCCAAGGAGGTACGGGAGATGACCGCGTCGTTGGAGATGCCCCGGGTCCAGGAGTGCGCCGTCCGGTCCTGCGCCTACAACCACACGAACGACTGCCACGCGTTCGCCATCACGATCGGCAGCAGCGACCACGCCCACTGCCACACGTTCGTGGAGATGCCGGTGCGCGGCGGCCTCGACCAGTTGGTCGCCCAGGTCGGCGCGTGTTCGCGCGCCGACTGCCGGCACAACGCCGACCTGGAGTGCCACGCCCCGGCCATCACCGTCGGTCCCGACATGGACATGGCCGACTGCATGACCTACCAGAGCCGCTGACCCACCCGTCCGGAGGCGCCGTCCGCATGGAGGCGCCGCTTTCGCGCGCGGGTGTTAAGAAGGGGCCCCTTCTCTACCGGAGGCGTTAATAAGGGGCCCTTCCTTTCACGACAGGGCGTTGGCCTCGCGGATCACCGTCACCAGCTCGTCGATGATGCCGGTGAGCGCGAAGTCCTTCGGCGTGAACACCCGGGCCACCCCGGCGGCCCGCAGCGCCTCGGCGTCGGCGGCCGGGATGATCCCGCCCACCACCACCGGCAGGTCGCCCCGACCGGCCGCGCGCAGCCCGTCCAGCACCGCCGGCACGGCGGCCAGATGCGAGCCGGACAGCACGGAGAGCCCGACCAGGTCGACGTCCTCCTCCACGGCGGCCGCCACGATCTGCCCGGCGGTCAGCCGGATGCCCTGGTAGACCACCTCGAACCCGGCGTCGCGGGCGCGTACCGCGATCTGCTCGGCGCCGTTGGAGTGCCCGTCCAGCCCCGGCTTGCCGACCAGCAGCCGCAGCCGGCCGCTGCCCAGCTCCCGCGCGGTGGCGGCGACCCGCTCCCGCACCCCGGCGAGGGTCGCGTCACCGGCCGTTCCGACCGCCCCGGCCAGGCCGGTCGGCGCGCGGTACTCGCCGTACACCTGGCGCAGCGCGCCCGCCCACTCGCCGGTGGTGACCCCGGCCCGTACACAGGTAAGCGTCGCCGGCATCAGGTTCGCCGTGGTGGCGGCGTCGGCGCGCAGCCGGTCCAGCGCCGCCTCGACAGCCGCCGCGTCCCGGTCGGCCCGCCACCGGCGTACGCCGTCGGTGGCCGCCTCCTCGACGGCCGGGTCCACCTGCTCGATCGCCTCGGCGCCCGCTGCGGTGAGCGGGGACGGCTCGGTCTCGGTGAACCGGTTGACGCCGACCACCACGTCCGAACCGGACTCCATCCGGCGACGGCGCTCGGCGAGCGAGGCCACCAGCGCGCTCTTGAGGTAGCCGGACTCGACGGCGGTGACCACGCCGCCCATCTCCAGCACCTTCTCCAGTTCGACGCGGGCGCCGGAGACGATGTCGTCGACCAGCGCGGTCATCACGTGCGAGCCGGCGAACAGGTCCGGGTACTCCAGCAGGTCCGACTCGTACGCCAGCACCTGCTGCATGCGCAGCGACCACTGCTGGTCCCACGGGCGGGGCAGACCGAGCGCCTCGTTCCAGGCGGGCAGCTGCACGGCCCGGGCGCGGGCGTCGCGGGACAGCGTGACGCCCAGCATCTCCAGCACGATGCGCTGGATGTTGTTCTCCGGCTGCGCCTCGGTCAGGCCCAGCGAGTTGACCTGGACGCCGTAACGGAACCGGCGCTGCTTGGGGTTCGCCACGCCGTAGCGGTCGCGGGTGATCTCGTCCCAGAGCGCGCCGAACGCGCGCATCTTGGCGATCTCCTCGACGAAGCGCACCCCGGCGTTGACGAAGAACGAGATCCGCTGGACCACGTCGCCCATCCGCTCGGGCGGCACCTGGCCGGAGTCGCGCACGGTGTCCAGCACGGCGACGGCGGTGGCCAGCGCGAAGCCGACCTCCTGCACCGGCGTCGCCCCGGCCTCCTGGAGGTGGTACGAGCAGATGTTCACCGGGTTCCACCGGGGCATCTCCCGCAGCGTGTACGCGATCACGTCGGCGGTCAGCCGCAGCGACGCCGCCGGCGGGAAGATGTACGTCCCCCGGGACAGGTACTCCTTGATGATGTCGTTCTGCGTGGTGCCGGCGCAGCGGCTCAGCTCCGCGCCCTGCTCGGCGGCGACGGTGCCGTAGAGGCCGAGCAGCCACATCGCCGGGGCGTTGATGGTCATCGAGGTGTTCATCTCGGCGAGCGGGATGCCCTCGAACAGCGCCCGCATGTCGCCCAGGTGCGCCACCGGCACGCCGACCCGGCCCACCTCACCGGAGGCCAGCTCGTGGTCCGGGTCGTACCCGGTCTGGGTGGGCAGGTCGAAGGCGACCGACAGGCCGGTCTGCCCCTTCGCCAGGTTGCGGCGGAAGAGCGCGTTGGTGGCCGCGGCGGAGGAGTGCCCGGCGTACGTGCGCATCACCCACGGGCGGTCCCGCTCGGGCAGCCGTCCCGGCATCGCGTCGTCCATGGCCGGAGTTTAAGTTACCGTTTAGTAAAAGAGAGTGTGGAAAACCACACAACCCCAGGCCCGCGACGGTGGGCCGGCCGCACACACCGGCCCACCGTACGGGTCATTCGCTGCGGGCGGTCTCCGGGCCGGTGATCCGTTCCAGCAGCGGCAGCGTGGCCGCGATGACCGCGAGGCAGCCCAGCACGCCGAGGGCCACCACAGCGGCGAACCCGATCCCCGGTACGCGCAGGTCGTACTGCATCTGGGCGCGCAGGAACAGGTGCGCGGCGACCAGTCCCATCCCGACCGCCACCACGGCGACGGTCAGCAGCGGCACCACGCTCTCCAGGGCCACCACCCGGCGCAGCAGCCGAACCGGGGCGCCGCTGAGCCGCAGCAGGCTGAACGGCCGCTTCCGTTCGCTGAGGCCGGCCGCCACGGCCACGGCCAGGCTGCACCCGGCGAGCACGAGACCGGCCACCACGACGATGTCGGCCAGCCGCTGCCAGCCCCGCATGGTGTCGGCGAAGTCGGCCTCGAAGTCGCCGGGCACGTTCGGCGCCACGTAGAACGTCGGGAACGCGGCTTCGAGGACCGTCCGGGCCCGCTCCACCGCGACCGGATCCTCCGCCTCGACCGCCACCGAACCCGCCGGGAGTCCCGCGAGGGCAGCCGGGTCCACCGGGGACGACGGCCAGATCCGGTCGGCCGAGGCGGACTCCCGCCACGGGATCAGGTCCGGCGGCACCTCGGCGACGCTCGCCCCGGCGGCACACCGCCCGTAGGCGGGCGGGATGTCCGCGCAGGCGATCACCCCGGAGTCGCGGCCGTCACCGCGTACCGGGTTCTCCCGGACGAGCACCGGGTTGCGGACGCCGGGCACCGCCGCCAGGTCGGCCAGCAGCGTGCCCGGCACCGGCGGGTCGTCAGTGAGCACCATCGACAGCCGGCCGGCCTCCAGGGAACCCCGGGGCGCCGGACCGCGCTCGTACGTGATCGTCCCCATCACACCGACGGCCACCGTGGTGACGAACAGCGCGAGCATCACCCCGCTGACCGCCCGGAAACCGGCTGCCGGGTTGTCGGCGAGCCGGCGCGCGGCGATCAGCGCGGCCGGGCGGCCGGCCCGGGCGGCCATCGCCCGGGCGCCGACCATGGTCAGCCACGGGCCGCCGGTGATCAGCCCGACCATGACCAGCAGCAGCGCGGGCAGGAACAGCGCGGTCTGACCGTCCGACGTGGGCGGCCGGTACACCAGGGCGAAGCCGAGCCCGGCCAGGCCGAGCGCGAGCGGGATCAGCCGGTACGCCCGGGGCGGCCGGGGCGTGACGCGGCGGGTGACGCCGAGCGGGGAGATCCGTACCCGGCGCAGCGCGACCCAGGCCGCGGCCGCCGCGCCCGCCGGCACGCCGAGGGCCACCAGGAGGGCCTCCGGCGCACCGATGGCCATGTCCCCGGGGAAGAACGGCATGCCGGTGAACGGGATGCCGGCGAGCTGGCTGCGGAACGTGAAGAACACCGCGAAGCCGGCCGCCGCGCCGGCCGCCGCCGCGAGCGCGGCCTCGACGGCCGCGACCGCCGAGATCTGCCGGGGCGTGGCCCCGACCAGCCGCATCGCGGCGAACCGCTGCTCCCGGCGGGCGGCGCCGAGCCGGGTCGCCGTGCCGATGAAGACGAGTACGGGGAACAGCAGTCCGCCCGCCACCACGCCGAGGATGAGGTCGACCGCGGCCCCGGGCAGCGGAGCGCTGTTGCCGTCGAGCCGGGTGACCTTGCGGACCTGGTCCAGCCCGCCCACCTGCTCGGGGGTGCCGCCGACCAGGACGAGCAGGGTGTCCGGCGAGGTGAGCGCCGCCGGCCCGATCTCGCCGAGGTCCCGGCCCGGGTAGCGGTCGGCGAGCTGGTCGGCGGGGGTGGTGGCCAGCAGCTTGCGCAGGTACCAGACGTTGATCACGGCGAGCACCACGTTCAGCCCCACCATCGGCCACACCTGCACTGCGGTGTTGTAGCCGATCAGGATGAGGCAGCCGACCAGGTTGAGCGCGCGCAGCCGCAGGATCCGGGTCTGCAGCAGGGACCAGACCAGCAGCGCGGAGCCGGCCCAGCCGACGAGTTCCAGCCAGTTCACCCGGGGAGACTAGCGGTCTGCCTGGTCAGGCCCCTCGGCGGGCAGCTCCAGCACGTACTCCTCGACCTCGGCACCGCGCGCCGGGGCGTACCCGGAGTCCTCACCGACCACGACGAAGCCGCACTTGCGCAGCACCGCCAGCGAGGCGGCGTTGTCCTTCGCGGCGCGGGCGTGCAGCGGCCGGTGCGGCACCTCGCGCAGCAGCGCGCGCAGCGCCGCGGTGGCGTGGCCACGCCCCCAGTACGCCGCGTCGATCCAGTAGCTGACCTCGGTCTGCTCGCCGACCGGGAACGCCGCCACCCGACCGACCAGCCGGCCGTCGACGGTGACCGCGCGGTTCACGATGCGCGCGTCGGCGCGGATGCGCGCCCAGTGCGCCTCGAACGCGGCCCGGTCGGACGGGTCCTTCGGGCCGAACGCGGCCATCCAGTTCGCCTGCGGGTCCTGCTCGTGGGCGAAGAAGGCGGGCAGGTCGTCGTCGCGCACCGGACGGAGCAGCACCTCGTTCGTCACGGCCGGAACGATACGGGCCCCCTCCGACACGGTCGGGACCTCCGGCCCGGTGTGTGTCCCGTCCGGCCCTGCCGCACGGCCGGCCGGCCCGGTTACCAAGGAGGTGCAACGACGCAGTCGAGGAGGCCGGACCATGTCGAAGTACGTCTACGACTTCATCGAGGGTGACCGCAGCCAGGCCGACCTGCTCGGCGGCAAGGGCGCCAACCTCGCCGAGATGACCCGGCTCGGGTTGCCGGTGCCGCCCGGGTTCACCGTCACCACCGACGCGTGCCGGGCGTACCTGGCCACCGGAGCGCCGCCGGCCGGGCTGTACGAGGAGATAAACGCGCACCTGCGGGAGGTGGAGGCGCGGCTGGACCGGTGGCTGGGTGACCCGCGTGACCCGCTGCTGCTGGCGGTGCGCTCCGGCGGGCGGTACTCGATGCCGGGGATGATGGAGACGATCCTCGACATCGGGCTCAACGACACCACCGTGGCGGGGCTGGCCGCCCGCACCGGCGACGAGCGGTTCGCGTGGGACTCGTACCGGCGGCTGATCCAGATGTTCGGCCGCACCGTGCACGGCATCCCGGGCGACGAGTTCGAGCACGAGCTGGCCGCGCTGCGCGCCACCGCCGGGCCGGGCGGGCCGGGCGCCGGGCAGCTGCGCGACCTGGTCGACACGTACAAGAAGATCTTCGCCCGGCACGTCGGGCACGACTTCCCGCAGGCCCCGCACGAGCAGCTGTTCCTGGCCGTGCGCGCGGTGTTCGAGTCCTGGCACTCGGAGCGGGCCCGGATCTACCGGCGGCAGGAGCGCATCCCGGACGACCTGGGCACCGCCGTCAACGTGATGGCGATGGTGTTCGGCAACCTCGGCCCGGACTCCGGCACCGGGGTGGCGTTCACCCGCGACCCGGCCACCGGCGCCCCCGGCGTGTACGGCGACTACCTGAGCGACGCGCAGGGCGAGGACGTGGTGGCGGGCATCCGCAACACGGTGCCGCTGACCGAGCTGGCGAACCTCGACCCGGTCAGCTTCCACCGGCTGCGGGAGATCATGGCGACGCTGGAGCGGCACTACCGCGACCTGTGCGACGTCGAGTTCACCATCGAACGCGGCAAGCTGTGGATGCTCCAGACCCGGGTCGGCAAGCGCACCGCGGCGGCGGCGTTCGTGATCGCCGCGCAGCTGGCCGAGGTCGGGCTGATCCCCGCCGTCGAGGCGCTCACCCGGGTCACCGGCGCGCAGCTCGCCCAGCTGATGTTCCCGGCCTTCGACGCCGCCGGCGCGCCCGAGCCGCTCGCCGTCGGCGTCGGCGCCTCCCCCGGCGCCGCGGTCGGGCGGGTGGTGTTCGACTCGGCGGCCGCGGCGGCGTCCGCCGGGCCGGTGATCCTGGGCGGGCCGGAGACCAACCCGGACGACCTGCCCGGCATGATCGCCGCGGCCGGGGTGCTCACCTCGCGCGGCGGGAAGACGTCGCACGCCGCCGTGGTGGCCCGCGGCATGGGCCGGACCTGCGTCTGCGGGGCCGAGGCGCTGACCATCGACGTGGAGCGCGGCGAGTTCACGGTGGGCGAGCAGGTGGTGCGCGCCGGCGAGGTGATCTCGATCGACGGCACCAGCGGGCGGATCTGGCGCGGCGAGGTGCCGGTGCAGCCGTCCCCGGTGGCCCGGTACCTGACCGGCGAGCTGCGGCCGGAGGCCGACCCGCTGGTCGCCGCCGTGCACCGGCTGCTCGGGCACGCCGACGCGGTACGCACGCTCGGCGTCCACGCCAACGCCGACACCCCGGACGACGCGCGTCGGGCCCGTGAGCTGGGCGCCGAAGGGATCGGTCTGTGCCGCACCGAGCACATGTTCCTCGGCGAGCGCCGGGAACTGGTCGAGCGGCTGATCCTGGCCGACGGACCGGCCGAGGTCGGCGCGGCGCTGGACGCGCTGCTGCCGTTGCAGCGGGCCGACTTCGTCGGGCTGCTCACCTCGATGGACGGGCTTCCGGTCACGGTGCGGCTGCTCGACCCGCCGCTGCACGAGTTCCTGCCTCCGCTCGCCGAGCTGACCGCCCGGGTGGCGGGCGCGCAGGCGCGCGGCGAGGAACCGGGCCACGACGGCGTGCTGCTGACGGCGGTACGGCGGATGCACGAGACGAACCCGATGCTGGGGCTACGCGGCGTGCGGCTCGGGCTGGTGGTGCCGGGCCTGTTCGCGATGCAGGTGCGGGCGCTGGCCGAGGCGGCCGCGCAGCGGGTCCGGGCCGGCGGTGACCCGCGCCCGGAGATCATGGTGCCGCTGGTCGGTGACGTGCGGGAACTCGCCGCGGTGGCGGACGAGGCACGGCGGGTCCTGGCCGGGGTGCCGGGCGCGCCGGAGATCCCGATCGGCACCATGATCGAGACGCCCCGGGCGGCGCTGACCGCCGGGGACATCGCCGCCGAGGCGCGCTTCTTCTCCTTCGGCACCAACGACCTGACGCAGATGACCTGGGCGTTCTCCCGGGACGACGTGGAGGGGGCGTTCTTCTCCACGTACCTGGAACGGGGGATCGTCCCGGTGTCGCCGTTCGAGAGCATCGACGCCACCGGCGTGGGGCGGCTGGTCCGCCTCGCCGTCGCCGAGGGGCGGGCGGCCCGGCCGGACCTGACCGTCGGGGTGTGCGGCGAGCACGGCGGCGACCCGGACTCGATCGAGTTCTTCGCCGCGGCCGGGCTCGACTACGTCTCCTGCTCGCCGTACCGGGTGCCGGTGGCGCGGCTGGCCGCCGGCCGGGCCGCCGTCGAGGCCCGTACCGAGAAGTCCGACTCCCGCTAGGAGGGCAGCGTCATGACCGCCATCTTCACCCCGACCGGTCCGGCGGTGGCGCCGGTCCCCCGCCCGGCGCCACCGCAGGCCGCGCCTCCGCCCGCGACGCCCACCCCCACCCCGGCCGGGCCGGTCGGCCCGGTGCTGGAGCTGCCCGGGGC